>CAWUOF010000014.1:0-18606 GCA_963923765.1 uncultured bacterium
TATTAGAGTGCTAATTCCCTTTTCCGGTGTTAGTCTGCCTACAAATAGAGCATATTGACCGCTTTGGTTTCCTTCGCCTGGATCGGGGTTGACAAAGTTAGGTTTAACAATAATTTTATCTGCTGGTAAACCACCTGAAATAAATTTTAATTTGGCAAATTCGGTAAGAGCTATATAGACATCTACCATTTTTTTCCAAGTAGCTAATGCTCGGTGAAAGCTAAGAGTAGCTGTTATTACTGCTGTTGCGGCTCTATTATTTCGGTAACAAGCATGAACTATTCCAGGCCATGTTACTGTTTTTCCTAAACATTCTTCACAGATATTGTTATCACGGAAAAAAGCGGCGTTAGGGCAAAGTAAGCGATAATTATGTAAGGTTTGAACTACTGCTACTCCTTGATCTTTGGCTGCGTAATAAGCGGCTGGAGATATTAATGGAAAGGTGTTGTGAAAGTGGGCTATTTCAGTGCTTTCTTGGCGGAATAACGTTCGCAATTCTCGATAAATTTGGCTATTCCATAGAGTTGTTTTAGCTAAGGATAAAGAATTCATGTTTTGAATGCGATCGTTATGTACAGTATAACGGTACACTTCATGGCCGTAATTTTCTAAAAGATTGGATTCATTAGCGAAAACTTGGTCTTCTCCACCGGCTTGCTGATAGTAGTTATGCAATATAGTAACGCGCATATTTCAGTGATTATAATGTTGATTGACTCAGGGTAAAAAATACTTATTTTTGATTTTTATATTGTTGACTAATCATAATTATTTTTACTCGATATTAGCAGAGGTAATTTTTTGAAAAAGTTGGATTAAAAATTGACCTTTGCTATACCAACTAAATTTATCTTTTACTCTTTTTCTTCCTGCTTCTCCCATCCGAATTTGTAATTCTGGATTTTGGGCGAGAGTAGTCATCGCAGTAGCTAAATCATGGACTACTTGATCAGGGCTAGTAGCAGGAATTTTAAATCCAGTTTCTTCAGTTATTTGTATGGCTGGTCCTCCTAAATCTAAACACAGTACTGGTCTGGCTGCTGCCATTGCTTCTAAACAAACTGTGGGTGAGAAATCGTGTAAGCTAGGATGAACCAAAGCGTTAGATGTTCCTAGTATATTTAAAGCTTTTTCGCGAGGTAAATTTCCACAAAAGTGTACTCGGTCAGCTATTCCCAATTCTTTAGCTAAATTTTCTAGTTTAGTTTTTTCTCCTCCTTCTCCTACTATCCAATATTCGCTGTCTTTGATATTGGCTAATGCAAAAGCTTTTAAACCTAAATGAAATCCTTTCCAGTAAAGTAAACGTCCTATACTCAGAAAACGTATGGGTGTGTTGGTAGAGACAATGGGTAACTGTTCTAGTTGTTGTAATTCTTTTTCATTAATTCCGGTTTGTCCGGTGATAAATTCAATGTGCTTAGTACCCAAAGCTTTGAGTCGATCGGCTGTTTCAAAGGTAGCTACTAAAGCCACTGCACAACGTTGAGCAGTAAGTTTAACAAAAAAACTTCTTTCACCTAGCCAACGAGCAATATCTCTTATATTTTCAGCTAGGCGACCACGCCAACCAAAATCACGCCAAAAACTTCTTGGGGCAGATTCTCCACCACCAACAGGCCCCCAAATTAAGGGAACTGGTAATAAACTTAGGAAAGAAGGAACCCAATATCTACCAAAGGTGACATGATGTAATAAATTAAAGCCGATTTGACGATGCAAGCGACGGGCAACAAAATATGCTTGAATCTGCCAAAGATAGTAATGTAATTCGATCGCTTTTCCTTGTTTCCAACCGTTAGCCCAAAAAGGTAATGTAAAGTAGATGAAGTGTAAATTAGGTACGGGATTACGTTTTAATTCTGCTTCTATAGCTTCTCCAGCTTCATCAGGTCGAGTCATTACCCAAACTTCGTGGTACTTGGCTATTTCCCTTGCTATATTCCAGCCTACTCCTGGTTCGGAACCTCTACCGGGTTCGCAAGCATAAGCAGACATTAGGATTTTCATAGATCAAGTACCTCTTCGTAAAGTTGCTAACAGTATGAAACATTAATAATGTATGAATGATTAGCGATCGCCAATGGATTTTTTTCTATTTATGTGACAAAATTTCATCAATTATTTTTTGACTTGATTTTTTGCTAATAACTTTTACTTGTCTGCAATATTAGATACTCCTTTTAGTTTAGAAGTTACTTGACCAAAAACATATACTGGACGTAACAATGCTGCTATTATTAAAGTCAAAAATAATAGATGCAATTGACGTTTAGAATAATAAGAAACTGCCGATTTATAATAACTAAAACCCATATCCAAGCGTTCTTGGTTAAGCCTATCCCACCAAGGCTTACGTTTTTGGCTATCAAGAAATTCTTGCCAAGTAGGTTCAGGATAGCCATTACGACGTTTAACTATGCATTCTTCAATCCATCTTATTTTTTGTGCTTGTGTTTTTGCTCTTGATATTGAAGTAGATGTACCGTGAATTCTATATTTTAGTAAATATTCTGGTTGCACTAATATTGTATATCCGCGTTCGACAATTCTATTCCAAAGATCCAAATCTTCTGTCGGAAAAAATTCTTGGCGATATCCACCAACTTCTTGTACTACGGATTTTCGCATAATTACAGCCGGGTGATGAAAACCAATCGCATGATTACGTTTTACTCTATCTGCAACTATCTCTCTATTTGTTAAAGGTGATTCATATTTGGCAATAATTTTTCCATTTTCGTCGATATTATAAACAAAACTGCTTGCTACTGCTATATCTGGATTTTCTTGAATAAAAGCCACCTGCCTTTCCATCCGATTTGGCATCATAATATCATCGGCATCCATACGTACTATCCATTCATTTTCTATTAATTTTATAGCTTGATTAAAAGACAATGCTATGCCCATATTTTCGTGAGCAAATATTTTTATCCTTGCATCTTTTTCGGAATATTGCTTAATAATATTTAGAGTGTTATCGGTGGAACCATCTTCGCTAATCAAAAGTTCAAAATCTTTATAGGTTTGATTTAATATACTTTCTATTGTTTCAGCGATATATTTTTCAGCATTGTAGGTTGACATTAGTACAGTTACTTGCATAATTTTATCTCCTTTCCTTTTTATACAGTTATTTTTATGTGGGATAATTGCAATCGTTAGGTATAGATGACGGCGTAGAAAATCCTTTATCTTGATTATTTACCATTAAAGATTTCCAGCTATTAAAATCTAATTCTCTACCATCTACTTTAAAGACTTTAGATTTTTGGGTATTGTACCAAGTATTACCCTCTAAATTTAAAGTTGTAAAAAAATGATTCCATTTGGGTGTTTCTATTAAATTATTATTGGAATTGGATATAATTAAGTTATTCTTAATCAACCAATTTTCCATTTTCAATTTGCTTTTATTCTCGGTATCAACATCGGTATAATCTCGATCAATTTGATCAATTACTCGAATTTGAGAACGATCATTACCACAAATAACATTTCCTTCTAAGATTACATTTTGAGAAACTGCTGTTAATATTCCAGGATTATACCATTCCCCTAAAGATTTAGAATTAATATCGCGGTTATTGCAAATGACACTATTTTTAATTGTGATTGGTCCTGGATTAGCTTCAATATATAGGCTATAGTTAATATTATTGCATATATAAGCTTTTTCAACTAAAATATTTTTATTGCCAGTATCAAACCATAATCCAGCAGCTTGGTTTTCTACTGCTTTATATTTACGTATTGTCATATTGTTGAGATATACAAATTTTTGGCCAGAATCCCAACCATAAAAATCTCCCCAGGCTCCACGCCAATTATTATAGGAATTTTCAGTATTTTCCATCAGTAAGTTTTTGCTGGTGTCTCCTGAAAAACCGCGTTCACCATTATAGTTAGCTTTAGTGTTACGAATTATCACATTTTCAGTTTTTGATATGTGCAAACCTCCCCAGTTATTCCAGATAAATTCGACATTTTCTATTAAAAGATTAGTAGTATTTTCAATTCTTACAGCTTCTTGTAACACAGAATTTGCGTGTTGAAAAATTAATCCTCTTAAAACTAAATTTTTCAAATTTTTAGCTATAAAAAGATTAGGTCTAATAGCTACTTCTATCTGATTATTTTTAATATTTGTATCATCTGGAGGATATATGTAAATAAGATCATCTTGTTCGGAAACAGAAAATGTACCAGGAGTTATATCTGATGGAGAAAGTATTTGTTTAAGTAATTTTTTGTCTACAAATACCATTTCTCTTCTTTGTACGATCGGCTGTAAATTTACTTTCCATTCTGTCCAAGGATTTCCGGAAAACCCCCAATTATAAGGCCAAGGGAGAGTATAAATATTGCTATTGCCAAGTTTTTGCCAGTCTTTCCAAATATCTGCACCGGAAATTATTGTTTTTCCTGATTCTTTAGCTGCAAAAATTATAGGTGCATCATTTTTTAAATCTTGGCCATTTACAGATATACTTTCTCTATATATACCCGGATAAATTATGATTTTTGTACCTATATTATTAGATTTATTTTGTAAGGCTAATTCTGTGGCTTTTTCTATAGTTTTAAGGGGTAAATTCTCTTGGTTTCCTTTATTACTATCCTTAGCGTTTGGATGCTGATTATTTACATAAATAATTTGCTTTACTAATTTATCAAAGTTAGATTGTTTTGATAACTGCGGTTCTACAAACATTGATTCTACATAACTGGGTTTAGATGGCAAATCTATGGAAGCAATGTTTTCACATTTGGCAATCATTACTGATGATAAAAATGTCAATAAACAAATTAATAATATTTTTACAAATTTAAATATTTCCCCACTAAATATAATATATCTTTGAATTTGCATATTTGACCTTTTGCCTTGATTTTGTTATTTAACATTTAGCTAATTTATAAATATTTTTAACTTATACATACTCTGATACAGAACTATTTATATTTCAATATTTTTGATGGTTAATAAGTTAAAAATATTTATATTTAAATTATGAATCTAACTTATTTTAAGTTAAATTCATCGCTATTTTGGTAGCAGACATCATTACTTCTGCTACTTTTTCTGGATTATAAGGAACTACTATTTCTAAACTATGTTGACCATGTTTTTGGATTAATGAGGGATTTTCTATATATTTAGCCATTAAATTAGCTAATTCTTCATGGTCATTGGGATCGAAAATATATCCATTTTCATCGATTTTAATTAAATCAGGAACAGAACCTGCATATTTGGAAAGTAATATAGGTAAACCAACAGACATAGCTTCCGGCACTACTAAAGGCCAATTATCATGTAAGGTAGGTAATACAAAGACATGAGATTTAGTGTAATATTCCCATATTTGGTTGGGATTAACATAGCCAGCAAAGTTTACTTTGTCTGTTATATTTAGTTGTTGGGCTTGATTTTCTAGTTCTTGGCGATCGCTGCCGTCTCCTAATAGTAAGACTTCAAAATTACCTTGATTACCTATTTTATTTTTCAGAATAGCTGTAGCTTGCAAAAGATGTGTTACTCCTTTGCGACCTATTAACTGACCAGAAAATACAAATCGAATTGGTTGGTCATTTTCTATTTTTCTATTGGCTATCTGGGCGACAATTTCTGCTGGTGGTTGTCCGCCACACATACCTCCCATCACAATTTTATCTTCTGGGGCATTCATTACATCTATTAGATATTGTTTAGATAATTTTCCATTAGTAATAAATGCTTTGAGTCGTTTGGTCATCCATTGGCGAATTCTTTTTTTCCAAGGTTTTAAAGTTCTTTCCGTATGGGTTGTTCCTTCCCATAAAACTATTGTTTTATAACCCATTAAGATTGATGTAAGTGTCCAAACACTAAAAGTGTCGCTGATTATTACATCAGGTTTTAATGATGCCAGGGTATAGGGCAGGGTTGGTGTTATGATAATTCTGCCAGGAGTTTCTAATCCTTGTTCAAATTTTCCGAATCCTATGCTTTTACCTTTGATAAGTATCCGTTGAAAATTTCCGGCTTCAGAAGGGTCAAGTCTTTCGATCGACGATCGCATGGGATTTTGTAATGTTATTACATTAAAGCCATCTCCAACTTCTTTATTTAGTTTTTCAAAAACTGGTATTCGATAATGGGCATAGGAAGGCCATAGTAAAACCAATCTTTTGATAGTCATAATATATATTCCTCTTATCTTATTTACTGACCTGATTGTAATCTCTTTGACCTCTTAATCTGGCTTCTATTCTTGACCAAATGTAATCAATATCACCCTGAATTGTTAACATTGCTAATTGGCGAATTCTATACAAAAATCGCCAAAACTTATAATCCGATCGCTGTCTAACTTTTGCTACTGTTTGTATAGTCAAGCATTCTGCTTCCCCGCCGCTTTCAGTACCAAAAGTTTTACTTTCACCATGACAGCGATAAGTTCCTAAAAAACTCCGAATAAAACCAAATTTAGCCCCTGATTCTAAAAATTTAACCCACAGTTCAAAATCCATTGTATAACGGAGCTTTTCGTTTAACATTCCTACTTTAAAGAAAAGTTCACGTCGCCAAAATACACTACTTTGGGCCGCAATATGGACTGTGTTATAAAGAAATGCTTTCGGCGTGAAGGGTATAGTGCGAAGTTCTGCTATTTTTTCTCCTTTTGCGTCAATAATTTTAGCGTTACCATAAATTACATCAACATCGGGATTTTTTACTATAAAATTGCCAATAGCAGCTAGACAATTATTTTCTAAGGTATCGTCACTATTGACCCAAGCAATAATATCTCCTGTAGCACGTTCAAAACCTTTGTTAACGGCATGGGATTGACCGCGATCGCGTTCGCTAACCCAATAACTTAACCAAGGTTCATATTTACGGATAATCTCAACGCTGTTATCTTTACTGCCACCATCCATAATAATATATTCTAAATCCGGATAGCCTTGCAATAATATCGATCGAATTGTTTCTTCTATAAATTGACCTTGGTTATAGGAAGGAGTCACAATACTAATCTTTGGCCAAGATTTACTATTAAGGGTATTTAAATCTATTTGCGGACTTTCTTCTGTCCAAGGCCAGCCTGTTTTACCTGGTGGTGGGGGTGGTAGTTCACTTAATGAGGGACAACGCATTTTTTCTGTTAACTAATGTTTGAATTTGATTAAGGTTTGCTTTTAGAATCAATATTAATAATATTACTGTCTACATTTGTATTTTGCTTAAATACGGATAATTATTTATTATGTTTTTTTATCTTCTTGTTGATTTTCGTATTTTTTCCTAAAAGCATCTATGTTATGAAATTGTTTAAAATTATCTCTTAACCATTTTTCGTCTTTATTCCACCATTGAAATTTTAATAAAAAATTTATAGTTTCTTCGTCGAATTTATACCGAATCAACTTTGCAGGAATTCCACCATATATAGAATATGGTGGAACATCTTTATTTACTACTGCTCCCGCAGCTATTATTGATCCATCACCGATACTAACTCCATCTAATATTAATACGTTTGCACCAATCCACACATCATTACCTATTTTAATATATTTTATTTCATCAAAATAATCTTGATCAGCAAATGTTATTCCTGTTTGTTTTAGTGTCGAAAAAAATATAGGATGGCTAGACACAAAACCTTGAGAGGGATGACTTCCTAATCCAAAGGTGCAATTTGGCCCTATAGAACAGAATTTCCCTATCATTGTTTGAGAAATTCTGCTATTGCGAGAAATATAAGTATAAGAATCTATAGTTGATGCTGTTACTCTTACTTCCTCAAAAATATTTACATAAGGCTTTATATCCGATCGAGTTACAATACTTAAATAACCTTGTTTAAAATTTTTAAATTTAAATTTATTTGTCCACCAATTACTTAAAAAATGTACATATTCAGTTAAAGGATTTCTCAAGCTAGATTTAATATATGTTTTTATATCTTCCATATTTTTTACTATCCAAACATATTATTTATTTTTTTGGCAAAAATTTTCCTATACTTCTTTCAATTTTCCATTTTATTCGCATAGGCACAGTTAAATTATGAAAAGTATTTTGTAAAAAGTTATCTGCTTCTACGTTACTAATGACAAAAGCTGGATGTTTTAAAGGAAAATTCATCGCTTTTGCTGGTACATTACCATGTTTACTTACTTCGCTTATGGTATGAGTCGCTGCTTCATTAAAACCGATATTACTAACTAAATTAATATTAGGAGTAATACTTAAACCATTTTGTATCCAACAACTTAACAACCATTGATAATCCCAAATATCATTTTTTGGCGAATTGTAAAGTTCGTCAAATTTTTTAGTCCAATATTTAGTATGTTTTTGGTTGCCTAACCATGTTTTCCACCATATTGTCTCTTTTATTTCTGGCCAGCTTTTTATATTAAAATCGTAGTATTGCCATGCTCTACGCCAAGATGCCCAACCCCAATTAACACAATATCGAGAAAAATAGTAACTACAATCTGACTGCCAGTATTTATTACTAAACTGAAAGTTATTAGCTGCTATTTGCATAATTCTTTTATCATCTCGATATTTTTCTAATAGTTCTTCGCAAAATTGAAAAAATGTCGGATGTGGTAAACAATCATCTTCTAAAATTATGGCTTCTTCCACCTGGTCAAAAACCCAACTAATACCTGTTGCGGGACGTACACCACATCCTAAATTGATATCTGAATAATTTTTGAATATTTCGCATTCCCAATCAACTTGATCTACTACAGCACGAGTGGCTGCACATTTTTCTGCTTCTCCAGGCTGATCTGGACGCGGCCCATCCGCAATCACAAATAACTTGGGAGGCTTAACTTGACGCAGGGCTTCTATAACTTTCTCTGTAGTATCTTTTCGATTAAAAATAATTAATGCTACGGGAGTTTGCATAAGCTAATCTTATTAATCTTACTAATGGAATTTTATTGTGTATAGTAGAATGCTGGCCTGACTTCAACCAAAATAAAAAAAATAAACAAAAATCGCTGTGGGGCAAAGGCGATGTACATGAGCTTTATTGCATCAATATATAACATACCCACAATTATCTAGCAACATAACAGAGAATAATTTTTATGAAGATAAAGATAGGTTAATTTTGATTCATTAAAAATATTTACTAAAAATAGCTTGTTTCTACTGCTTGCAACGCTTAAATATTTGCATGGCCAAAATCTGCTTCCTAACCAACATATTTATTAGTATATTGACTGCTAAAATCTGGCCATTTTAATGAAAACTTTAAAAAATACAATTAATTATGAAGAAAACGTAAAGATTTTTATAGAACAACTATAATATCAGGATATAACAATTAATATAATGAATATATCAGAAGTGTAAATTCAAAAAAACTCAGAATATACAAAATAATTTGGGTAATGATCGATCTTCAAGTATTTTGTATATTTTACAGCATATTATTTAGTAAAGGCTAAATCTTTTAGAGCATAGCCAATAAATAATATGTGTGATAGATTTTTATAGAGTTGTTTATAGTAATTTCCTGGCAATGTTATTTAATTCTTACCAATTCATTTTTGTATTTCTTCCGGTAACTTTATTAGGTTTTTTCCAAATAGGTAAAAAAGGTAAATATCAGTTATCAATGGGATGGCTAGTGTTAACATCTCTGGTTTTTTATGGATGGGCAAATCCTGGTTATCTGATATTATTAATGATTTCTATAGGATGTAATTATTTGATTGGTATAGAATTAAGCAATTACCAGGAAAATTCCCAAGAAAAGAGGTGGCTAAATAAAAAGCAAATATTATTTTTGGGTATAGTAATAAATTTAAGTCTGTTAGCGTATTATAAATATACAGACATGATTATTTTAACATTTGATAATTTATTAGGCACAAATTTTAATTTAAAAAATATTATTTTACCTTTGGGAATTTCTTTTTTTACTTTTAATCAAATTGCTTATTTAGTTGACAACTACAAAAGAAAAACCCAAGAATACAGTTTTTTAAAATACTGTTTGTTTGTAGCATTTTTTCCTTACTTGACATCTGGCCCGATAGTTCATCATAAAGAAATAACACCCCAATTTAATAATGAAGAGATATACCGTTATAATTCTCAGAATGTAGCGATAGGTTTGACAATATTTTTTATTGGATTATTTAAAAAAGTAATTTTTGCAGACAGTATAGCAACTTATGCCACACCTATATTTGATGCAGGAAGTCAAGGTATATCATTACCATTTTTAGAAGCATGGGGAGGTGCTCTAGCCTATTCTATACAGCTTTATTTTGACTTTTCTGGTTATTCAGATATGGCGATCGGTGTGGCCAGGATGTTCGGGATTAAATTGCCTCTAAATTTTGACTCACCTTACAAAGCAGTCAATATTGCCGAATTTTGGAGACAATGGCACATGACCCTGTCTGGTTTCCTGCGAGATTATTTATATATTCCTCTGGGTGGGAACCGGCAAGGAGAACCCCGGCGTTATGTTAATTTAATAGTTACTATGTTGCTGGGAGGTTTGTGGCATGGAGCAGGTTGGAATTTTGTACTGTGGGGTGGTTTACATGGAGTTTATTTAGTTATTCATCGTCAATGGCAATCTTTGAGAATTTACCTTGGGCATGATCTTAAAAATAGTAGTTGGGGACAGCGTGCTATCAGCCGTTTAATAACTTTTTTAGCAGTAGTAATAACATGGGTTTTCTTCCGAGCTAAAGATATGTCTACTGCCTGGAATATAATCAAAGGAATGCTAGGCTTAAACGGAATTTCATTCCCTGCAAATATTGCTGATGCATTAAAAATAAAAGGATTTTTAGCTAATTTAGGTGTATCTTTTACTGTATCTGGCGGTACAGAAATGGTTTTTACATATCTATGGGTAGTTGTTTTGTTGGCGATCGCCTGGGTTACTCCCAATACCCAAGAATGGATGGCATTATATAGTCCAGCCCTGAATGAAAATGTTAGACACAGTGATAATGAATTAGGCAGCAATTTTTGGAAAAGATTGCGTTGGATGCCTACCAAAATTTGGTCTATTATTATTGGGATTATAGCTGGATTAGGCATAGTTTACTTACTTAGACCAACTGAATTTTTGTATTTTCAATTTTAACTAAGCAATAAGATATGCAGCTAACAAAATATATAAATTCGGTGTTGATAACTGCGGTACTGACAATTTTTTTGTTTCAGTTACCATCAGTTATTGTTGATCCATATAAAGTATTTGGTTTTACAAATTTTAATCAAAAAAATTTTGAACCTAATACTAGATATTTAAAAATTGAACATCTACTTAAAGACAAATCTTATAATGCTTTTATTTTGGGTTCTTCTCGAGTCAACTTTTATGACATAGAGTTAGCTAATAAGCTATTAGGATATAAATTTTATAATATGACAGCCCCTAGCGAAACTCAACCTGGCGTAAGAAAAAAATTAGATTGGTTAGTTACTAATCGACAAATTAAAAAAGTTATTATTGGTTTAGATTATGACCATCAAACCATAGAAACTTTTTCCGATTTATTACGATTGGATCACCCATTAGTATCAGGACAATCAAAAAGAGAATTTTATTTTAAATATACTCTTTTTCAACCCAATTCCTTAATTACAGTTATTCAAGATAATCTTAAATCAGAAAATGAGTATTTATTCGACATAAATACAGGTCAATATGCATTTCCTGTGCGAGATAATTTGAGAAAAGAAAACGCTGATGTTTATGCTACTAATTTTCTGAAGCCAAGATTGCAAGAAATTGAAAAAAAAGGTAAAAACCCTATTGAAAATGCGAGGAAAATGAATAGCTTAAAAGAATTACAAAAAACCGTAGATATTATTAATAAAAATAATATAGATGCAACTTTTGTGATTAACCCTTATAATCATCATCTTTTTGTAACATTTGATATAGATGAATATAATGAATGGGTAAGAAAAGTATTGGAAATAACTGGTCAATTATGGGATTTTGCAGGTATTAACTCAGTGACTATTAATGATAAAATGTATTATGAGTATAGTCATTTTACTAAAGAAGTTGGAGATGTAGCATTGATGAGAATGTTTAATAATAAAAATAAAAATTTAGGATTAAATATTCCCTCAGATTTTGGAGTGCTGGTCACTCAAGAAAAACTTAATGATCATTTAGAAAAAACTAAACGCGCTTATGAAAAATACAAAGAAGATTATAAAAAAAGGTATATGATTAACCAGCCCAAATAGCATAGGGTGAAAATGGCGAATTTTTTAAAAATAATTAATAGTAATTGAGGGAAATTGACTTGACAATAATAGACAAAAATAGCTATATTTTTAAGTAAGGTCGAATCATGGGTAGTTAGTTACCTCGATATTCAGACTTTATTTAATTTTATCCCTTGAAAAAATATTTTATTAAGATCATTGTAAAGGGATAAAAACCTTGGTTTTCAATAATAAGGTAGTATTCATTATGAAGGCTTTAGTTACAGGTAGTGGCGGTTTAATTGGATATGAAACCTCAAATTTTTTTCTGGAGAAAGGCTTTGAGGTTTTGGGCATAGATAATAATATGAGGAAGTATTTTTTTGGTGAGAAAGGAGATACAAGCCATAACATAGCAGCAATTGAAAAGTTAAGCGATCGCTTCAAAAACTATGCTATTGACATCCGCGACAGACAAGGAGTATTAAACTTTTTTAATGATAATGGACCATTTGAAGTAGTTATACATACGGCTGCTCAACCTTCCCATGACTGGGCTTGTAGAGAACCCTTTACAGATTTTGATGTTAATGCCGTTGGTACTCTCAATCTTTTAGAAGCTTTTCGGCTATTTTCTCCAGAGGGAGTATTTATTTTTACCTCAACTAACAAAGTGTATGGAGATGCTCCTAATCATGTTGAATTGATAGAATTAGACAAAAGATATGATTATGCGCCCGTACAAAAAATGCCTGGAGTCAGTCAAGTAGGTATTAGCGAGGAAATGACCCTTGATAATAACACCCATAGCCTATTCGGAGCTTCTAAAGTAGCTGCCGATATTATGGCGCAAGAGTATGGGCGTTATTTTAATCTAAATGTGGGTGTATTTCGAGGTGGATGTTTAACAGGGCCACAACATTCTGCCGTAGAATTGCATGGATTTTTAACCTATATAGTTATGTGTGCTAAAAATAAAACTCCTTATACTATTTTTGGCTACAAAGGTAAACAAGTGCGAGATCAAATTCACAGCAAAGATGTAGTTAACGCTTTTTATGAGTTTTATCTCAAACCCAAACAAGGAATTGCTTACAATTTGGGGGGATGCAAGGAAAATGGTGCTTCTATCTTAGAGATTATTGACATTTTGGATCGGGATTTTGGTTTGAAACTGGAATACAGTTATAATGATAAAAATCGGATTGGTGATCATATTTGTTACTATTCTGATATGTCCAAATTTAAAGCTGATTATCCTAACTGGAATCTCCAATGGAGTTTACAAAGAATAATTGAAGACATTGTAAACGCTGTTTAGATACTGTTTAGATTTTTTAATTGACAATTTACTAAGGAGAGATAGGGTTATGAACACGAAACTAATAGACTATATCAAACAGATAACTCCAGCAATGGACTTAGCTGAATGGCAGCCTAAATGTCCAGAGTGTTCTAACCCTATCGAAGTCGATCGCCAAAGTTACTTTATCTTTGGTCAAAGACATTGGTGTTATGGGGTTTGTGGAGAATGTAAAACTAAGTTTGTACTAGACGTTCCTACTTTACTTTATAATTTCTGGTTTCCCCAGATTATGAATATTAACACTAGGAAAGTCTATGGAAAACCTAGCTGGTGGCAATGGGATATGGCAGAAATTTATTTTCATTATTATCTACAAGAACCTTTTCCAGAAAATTGGCAAAAACCAACTATTTTTAGTCAAATTCAAAAGGCATTAAGCTTTTTAATGAAAGGAGATTTTAAATATCTGGTAAATAAAACGAGGATATTGTTAACCAGCCGACAGGAGCAAAACCAACCTGCGGTTAAACCACCACCACCTTCGTTAAGAATAGAAATTAAGAATCCTAGTAATTATAATTCAATATTATTATTTAACTGTTTGGATGAATACTACGGACACGCCACGCGGTTTATCCAATTTGTTTATAATACTTACGATGAAATAGGGGATAAATTAAGGGAAGAAGGTATAGGTACTGCTATTTTACTGCCAGAATACTTGCAGTTTTATGCTCCTGATTTTATTAATGAAATCTGGGTAGGTACTCATTTACCTGCTCCTTTTGGACGGAAAACGTTTAGAAATTTACAATTTAATCTCCAAGTAAATGAAGAGATTAAAAAAAGAAATGTTTACTTGCTAAAAAAACAACCTAATATTGGTGTTGGTGTAGATGCTCGTAGATATTTTAAAATGGATATAGTGGAAAAAAATGCCCAGATATCTATCAGCCCTGGCAAGCCTATTTTTGTATTTTATCATCGAGAGGATCTGCGCTGCTGGGGAGGACATCCTAAGTTAGAATTGAAAAATTATTCGCGACTAGCAGATTTACTAAAGAATTATTATCCAGAAGCTGTTATTTATCTGGTAGGCATGAAAAAAACTTACCCGATCAAAAACAAAAATATTATTGATTTCCGCACTAATGGCTTAGAAGATAATTATCAGCAAAGACAAATGGATTATCTATATCTTCTTTCCCATACTGACTGTGCTGTAGGTATTCACGGTTCTCACATGACGGAAATTACAGCTTTAGCTAAATCAGTTATAACTTTACAGCTTAAAGACAAATATCATAATTATACTGATGATATGTTTTTAATCAAATCAGATAGTCTTGTACCTGAATCATGCAGATTTTTGCCTGTTTTTGGTAACAGAGATTTAGATAATGTTTCGCCAGAATATATTTTTGATATCATTGAAACTGCTCTAACTACAGCCAGAGCAAATTATCTACGTTTTTATGGTTTGTATGACCAAGTTTAAAAGTTATCTGTAACTGCAAATTATTATAATAGCAGAGATATAATCATGCTCTGCTATTGATTAAAAATTTAAACCATTGCTATTTTATTAATTCTCTCAGTCTAAATATAGATTTATAAATGTTAACAGATCGAATAATAAATGAGGCAATTATATTTAGATCCTTGATGAAGAAATTTATTAAGACAGTAACGGCAAAATAGGTAATTAGAGTGGCTACTGTTGCGCCGATCGCTCCCCCCAAAGGCCCTGGCATGGGAATTAAAAAAGCATTTAATACAATATTTAACGCTGCGCCAAAAATGCTTAGATAAAAAGACATTTTCATTTTGCCTTCTATAATTAAATAAGCATTTCTAGCTAATCCAAAATTACTGCCAAATTGCGCCCATACATATATTGATAATATTTTTGCAGATTCAGTAAATTTTTCTCCTCCATAAATAGCAATAGCTACTGGAGACAGTAAAGAAACTGGAATAGCAACTGCTAACCAAAGAATAAACATCAAATCAAAGTAAATCTGAAATTTATGCAAGTAACTTTCATTACTTTTAGCTTTTTGTTCCGTAAGTTTAGCTATCAAAGATGTATAAATAATCCAAGGAATAAAATCAAATATTTCTGATATTTTAACTGCTACAGAATAATAACCTAATGGTTTGGGATCTGGAAGTAAAGAACCCAGCATTACTTGGTCTATTTTAGAATAAATGATAACAGTAATACTTGTAAGAATAAGCGGCCAACTATTATTAATTAATTCTTTAGCTCGCTGGAAATTAAATTTCCAAGTATTAATTGATTCTCCTTTCACCCGATATGCTATTATTAATGCCAACGCACCTAAACCAGATTCTAATAGTTTAGCCCAAGCAAAGGCAATTACAGGCGCTTTAAAGATAATTAAAGAAATTCTAGTAAGTGAAATAATGATATATACTATATTTCTGGGTATAACTGTATATTTAGCTAATAATTTAGATTGAAACCAAAAATCTATGGTATCAAAAGCTAAAAATATAGTAGAACCAGCTATTATAGTAACTAAATTATGAGTTAAAACTTCATCTGGTTTCAATCCAATAATTACTAAAATTGCTAATATAAAAGTAATAATACCGCCTGTTATTTTGATAACAAAAGTAGTCCCTAATGTTTCTCCTGTAGTTAAAGGATCACGAGCAATATCTCGCACCACTAGACTATCTAATCCCATTTGGGCAATAGGACTAAACAGGGTAACAAAGGCGATCGCATAATTAAATAGGCCAATATCTTCAGGACCTAAAAGACGATTTAAAAATGCCCCTATTATTAAACCCGTACCCATTTGAAAGATTTTATCTGTAAACAGCCAAGCTAGGTTGCTAATTACCTGCTGTACTCCTGTTCCCATCTTTTCTTTTAGGGACTTTAACTTATTTAACATTATAATAATTTACCTTTTTCCACAAAAAATAGGTTAAGTTTATGATTATCTTGGTAATATTTGATATTCAAGATAATTAACCAAACAAAATAACATTGATTTGGTTAATTATTACAAAATTTATTGAATCTTTATATTTTCTAAGGAGTATAATATAATTTTCCCCACAAATTTTAATCATAAACCTTTAATTAAAGATTTTATTCTGTGATAACTTGCTCTGGTCGGGAATTATTTTTATCTGTCAATGCCGGAATACCACTCAAACGTTGACCAATGGTATCTTTACTAAGTTGAACCGATGTCATACAAAAGTAAAACCACTCGAACGATGGTACTAGCAAACTGCTTTCAGTCAAATTTCTCATAAACACAAAAGTTATCAAGACAAGAGGTAAGGCTGCTTCAGGTTTTTTGTTAACACCTAAATACTCCACTGCCATAGCAATATTTTTTAAAAGTGCTAAAACCAAAAATATTAGGCCAATGTATCCGACATCTGCTCCTACATCAATAAAACCATTATGACCATTAGGTGGTTTCCAATAACGTCCCATTATATTATTAGCAGGATTATTGATTCCTCGCCAATCTTGCCAAAAACCACCATAACCAAAACCCAACCAAGGATTTTTATTCATCCAAGCATTAATAATTTGTGGCCAAATAATCGTGCGTCCAGTCAAAGTAGGATCTTTACCCAAAGAATCAATAATGCTTAACCAATTCTCTATCGCCAAAATACTAAACCAGGTGCCAAAAGCAAAAAAGACTAAGACGAAAGTAAACGCCCATTGAAAAGGTAATTTTTTCAAAAAACTAGTAGATAAAGCTAGAGTAATTAATAATATAACTACGACTTTTGCGCCTCCAGAACTAGCAAATTGCATAGTCATCATTGCTATCACAAAGAAAACTAATGCCATAGGTCGCTTTTTTGAATAATTAATTGCGTACAATAACCATAACATAGCTGTTATGGTCATAATACCTGCTATAGCATTTTTGGCATAAGTAATGCCGAGAATATATTGAGTTTTTCCTGGTTCTTTAATTAAACTAAGTATGGCTATAGCTAGTCCACTCCATCGCATAAAACCATCTAAATCTTGCCAATTGAATTTACCTAAATAAATACTGAACGAGTGAGTTATAGCTAAAATTATACTAGCACGTAAAGTTACATCGGGAGTATCCGACCAAAAAGTAGAAAGGACTGTAATTAAATGCAATATTAATAAAAAAGGATTGCCTAAAATTAAACAGGTTATTAAATAAACTGCTGAATGTTTTATAAAATTGTTAACTCGGCTAAGTAATATAATAATTATCGGAACATAAATTATAAGTATTTTATTTATTGCAGTTGCTTCCGGTATAGGAGGAAACATATAAATGCGAGCATGAAACTGATTAAAAGGAACTTGAGTTACGCGAGGTATACTAAAAAAATATCCTATAATAAAACTTTTTTCTATAAAATTAGCAAATTGTTTATTACTATTGCCAAAATGGAATAATAATAGCATAATTATCGCAGCTAAAGATAACGTAACAAGTGTCATTATAGGATTTAAAAATGCTACTTTTTTGATATCATTCATATTGGTTAATTTTCGGAATTTTATTAAGATCAATTATTATTTAGGTACGGTATTTTATACCGTTAGTACTATAGTAGACTTATTATTTTTTTATACATTGGCCAATAATTGGCCAATATTGATAATTATATTTTTTTGGTGAAAGAATTTAACCATATATTTTGAACATCTTATACTTACCACTGGGTTAGTGAGATTAAGATCAGTTATAGCAATTTTTATTAAGTGTTAATTTATATAGTAGGTCTAAATAATTAGTCTTAGGGACAATTGCTGCATTATCCTTACTGTAAGTATTTAACTCACCCATATCATAAATTATTTATAATGACTATATCCTGGAATTGCCTTATACCTCAAAAAACAATAAGACAAGCGGCATTTGTATTTTTTGGATCAGCTATGACTAAATGAATATAGGAAATTATAATAAAGGAGACAAAAAATGGGAAATAGAGAACAAAGTCAATAGTGACAACCAGCTATAAGAATCGGCGTTGCACAAATAAGAGATGAATCAAGCAAAGATAGGAAATGATTTATACT
>CAWUOF010000015.1:0-18303 GCA_963923765.1 uncultured bacterium
TGAGTGTAGTTATGGATGATTTCATGGCGGTAAATTTTGGTGATGTGGAAAAGCGATCGCGCCTGTAAATATCATAAAAATTAAGTCTGTTTAGATATTATTCTATATTTTTGGGATTGTCAAAACCTGATATTACCTGTTTATTATCTGTTTATCATCTGTTTATCATCTATTATAAATAAAATTATAAATAAAATTTTTGCAGAAAATAAATATTAAATAATTATCTATTTCTTATCTTTATTCCCTATTCCTTTTTTGCCTATTATTGGAAATGTTTATTTTATCTAATATGTTGTTTTTACCAGTAAAATTTCTAATAATTAAATATTTTAGGCTTGAAGGTAACATTAATTACCCTCAAACCAAGGACTAAAAAAACAGTAAAAACAGTAACGCAGTTAAATTTAACGCATATTTTGTTTTTTCTCTTTTTTCGGATCGCGAGTAGCGGCGGCGGCTATTTCTGCATCTAAAAGAGTTTGCCCGGTGGCAGCTAGGTAAACATCATCTAAACTAGGGCGAGATTGGGCAACACCAAATATAGGTAAACCCACTTCTCGTAAAGCTTGCTGAATAGTTAATAATGCATCACTTTGGGGTTTGACAACTAAATTTAAGGAGTTACCTTGGGCGGTATTGATGATAATTTCTTGGACAAAAGGTAAAGCTTTAAGCATATTTTTGGCTTTTTCGGCTTCTTCTGTGGGGGAAAATTCGCGGATACGTAAAGTGATGCGATCGCCTCCGACTTTATCTTTTAATTCTGATGGTGTTCCTGTCGCAATTACTAACCCTTTGTCAATAATTGCTACTCGATCTGCTAAAGCGTCTATTTCTTCTAAATAATGGCTGGTAATGAGTACTGTAGTACCATTATTTCGTAGTTGTCGTAAAAAATCCCATACTCCTACACGACTTTCAATATCTAACCCTACTGTTGGTTCATCTAATACTAAAACATCGGGTTGATGTAATAACCCGGCGGCTAGATCTAAACGCTTGCGAATTCCCCCGGAATAGGTGCCAGTTTTTGTATCTGCCCATTCTTGTAAGCCTAATAATTTGATGGCTTGGTTAATTCTTTCTGTTGACAATTTGCTAGGAATATGATATAAGGCTGCTTGCAGTTCTAAAAGTTCTCGCCCGGTGAGAATTTTATCGAGGGCTACTTCTTGGGCAACATAGCCCAGGCGTTGTCTAGCAATTTTAGGATTGGCCACTACATTGATGCTGGATACTTCTAAACGCCCTGCATCGGGAGTGGCTAGGGTACACAGACATCTGATGGTGGTGGTTTTGCCTGCCCCATTAGGGCCAAGTAACCCGAATATTTCCCCTGGTTGTATTTGAAAGGATACGTTTTTTACTGCTTCTACTTGGCCATAACGTTTTTGGAGGTTTTCAATTAAAACTGCTGGTGCCATAATTATCTCTACAAGTTTGATACAAATCTCAACAATGTTAAATTTTATTTTATGTTAAGTGCGATCATTAGGAATAAAAATAAGGGTAAAAATGGCGATTAATGGGGTTATTGATAGTTATATTGCGAAACATTTCCAGAAGGCGATCGATGATTTTTTAGACTTATTAGCATATATTGATAATTGTTATTTATGCTATCTACCTAATTATTATTTATCATAACTAATAGAAACTTTTGAAGTTTATTATAATTAATATGTCATAATCTTAAATACACTCATAACTAGCTGATATACTAGCTTCTATACTTGCGAAATGTTACCATTAAGAGTAACCTGGTTTTAGAAATTATCTTGCCACAGCTTATGACTTTTCACTCGCTGCTTTATGGACTTTTTTTATTAAGCGTCTTTGTAATTTACTGGTCTGTGCAAATACAGCAGTTACGACTGGCTACTTTATTAGTAGCTAGTTTAGTTTTCTACGCTTCACTGCAAATACAATATATTCCGCTACTCCTAATTAGCGTCCTGATTAATTTCTGGTTGGGACTAAGGGTAGGAGAGCATTCTATTCAACGACGACATGGGAAAAATTGGCAAATATCCAATGAAGAATGGCAATTTGCCCAACAATATTGGAACTGGAAAAGATTAATATTATTAGTATTAGGAATTTTGTTAAATGTTTTATTACTTCTAAGTTTTAAATATATTCCGTTTATATTTACATCGATAAACTTAATTATAAATTGGCCAAAAACTTTAGAAATAGCTAATTGGTTTAGTAGCCATACGATCGTACCTTTAGGTTTAAGTTTCTTTTCCTTTGAATGTATTGCCTATTTAATTGATGTTTATCGAGGTGCGCCAGCCGAAAATAATTTTCTCAAATTTGCGACTTACAAATTTTTCTTTCCTAAGTTAATATCAGGCCCAATTACCCGTTATCATAATTTAGCTAATCAAATTAAAACTTTAGAATTTCCCCATAGCGATCGCCTCGTAGAAGGATGTTGGCTAATTACCTGCGGTGCAGTGAAAAAAAGCCTCCTAGCTGATAATCTTGGTATTTTAGTAGATCTAATCTTTCGGGATGTACAACGGGCAGGTAGCAGTGATTTATGGATAGCTACCCTAGCTTACGGCTTACAAATTTATCTGGATTTTAGCGGTTATGTTGATATTGCTCGTGGTAGCGCTTTGCTATTAGGATTAAACTTACCACACAATTTTGATTATCCCTATTTTAGCACCAGTATTGCTGAGTTTTGGCGACGTTGGCATATAACTTTAGGTGATTGGCTACGCAACTATATTTATTTTCCTTTAGGTGGTTCTCGCAAAGGATTAATAATTACTTGCTTAAATTTAATTATAGTAATGATAATAGCAGGAATTTGGCATGGTGCGGCTTGGGGTTTTGTAGTTTGGGGAGGAATGCACGGTTTAGCTTTAGCAATTCATCGCATTAATGAAGCTATTTCTAATCGCCTTAGTTTGCTAAAAATTTGGTGGGAAAGTTTACCAGGAGTTGTAACAGCTTGGTTTTTAACTCAAGTAACTGTTTTTATGGCTTGGATTTTGTTCCGTTTGCCTAAGTTTCAAGATTCTGGTTGGGTATTACAGCATCTTTGGGGGCAAAATTCTGATATACAATTTGCTCAAAAAGTGTATGGAGAAGCTTTAGGAATTTCCCAAATTCAAATAATTGTAATGATAGCATTATTATGCTGGTTCATGTTAGCTGGTTATTTGATAAATCGAGTTATCAAACTAGAGCTAAATTTGCCTATTAAAGTATTATTAGTGCCCATTTGTCTTTATACTGTTTGGTTGTTAGCTCCAGAAGGAGGATTACCATTTATTTACTTTGATTTTTAGGGAGATTGTTGTAAATAAAATCCCAAATTCCCAGGGTTTTAAATGGTTGGGTTTGGCTATTCTCAACCCAACCTAAATAATTTAGGCTAAAATATAAAATATACCTCGCCTAAATCTCATAATTTATATCTAAAACCCTGACCAAAAAAGCCCACTTATCTGCTGCTTCTTCAATAATTTTAGCAGTAGGTTTTCCAGCCCCATGACCGGCTTTAGTTTCAATGCGAATTAATACTGGTTTACTACCACCATGATTTTCTTGCAAAGCCGCAGCAAACTTAAAACTATGGGCGGGCACCACGCGATCATCATGATCGGCAGTAGTAATCATAGTTGCTGGATAAGCCGTTCCTGGTTTAAGATTATGCAAAGGTGAATAGTTGTATAAAACTTGAAATTCCTCTGGATTTTCTGGCGTTCCATATTCCGAACACCAAGCCCAACCAATAGTAAACTTATGGAAACGTAGCATATCTAAAACACCTACCGCCGGTAATGCAGCACCAAATAAATCAGGGCGTTGAGTCATGCAAGCGCCAACTAACAAACCGCCATTACTTCCGCCTCCGATCGCTAACTTTTCTGCACAAGTATAATTATTAGCAATTAACCACTCAGCAGCCGCCATAAAATCATCAAAAACATTCTGTTTTTTTAATTTCATACCTGCTTGATGCCATTCTTCTCCATACTCGCCCCCGCCCCGCAAATTAGGCACCGCATAAACACCGCCCATATCCATCCAGATGGATAAACTAACTGAAAAACTCGGTGTTAGAGAAACATTAAATCCCCCATAACCATAAAGATAGGTGGGATTTTTACCATCTAATACCAGCCCTTTTTTATGGGTAATAAACATTGGTATTTGCGTACCATCTTTACTGGTATAAAAAACCTGATTAGTTTCATAATCATGGGGATTAAAATCAACCTGGGGCTGGCGGAATAAAGTACTTTCTCCAGTTACCATATCGTAGCGGTAAATAGTTGCAGGAGTAGTAAAACCAGTAAAACTATAAAAGGTTTCTCGATCGTACCTTTTCCCACCAAAACCACCCGCAGAACCTATTCCGGGTAATTCCACTTCCCGCACAAAATCACCATTAATATTAAAAATTTTCACTTGGCTACGGGCATCTTTTAAATAATCAGCCACAAATTGATTATTTAACAAACCCACACCTTCGAGAACTTCCTCCGCTTGGGGAATAATTTCTTGCCAATTCTCCCGATATGGATTATTAACATCAATAGCAATTACTCGACCACGCGGTGCATCTAAATCTGTTCGTATCCAAAAAATTGAGCCATCATTGTCGATAACACTATAATTAGCCTCAAATTCGCTAATTAATTCTATTACTTCCGCATTTGTATCATTTAAATCTTTATAAAACACTAAGTTTTTTGGATCCGTTCCCATCCAAACGCTAATAATTAAATAATTACCATCCTCTGTTACACTTCCAGAAAAACCCCATTCTTTTTGATCAGGACGATGATAAATTAACACATCTTCTGATTGTGGCGTTCCTAACCGATGGTAAAATAATTTTTGATAATAATTAACATCCTCAAACTTAGATTCTTCCTTTGGTTCATCATAACGACTGTAAAAAAATCCCAGATTATCATTTGTCCAAGAAGCACCAGAAAATTTAATCCATTTTAAATGATCTGCTAAATCTTCTCCGGTTTCTACATTCCTAACTTTCCACTCTTGCCAATCTGAACCAGAACTAGATAACCCATAAGCCATTAGTTTACCATTATCACTGATAGCTAACCCAGAAAGTGCTACTGTACCATCTGCTGATAAAGTATTGGGGTCGAGTAATAATCTTGGTTCATCATCTAATGATTCTAAAGTGTAGAGTACACTCTGATTTTGCAAGCCATCATTTTTAAAGTAAAAATATCTGTTGTCTTTTTTAAAAGGAATACTATATTTTTCGTAATCCCATAATTTAGTAAGACGTTGTTTAATGTTATCTCTAACTGAAATTTCTTCTAAAAAGCTAAAAGTAACTTGATTTTGTGCTTCTACCCAAGCTTTTGTTTCCTCTGAGTCTGGATCTTCTAACCATCTGTAGGGGTCTGGGACTGATGTGCCATGATAATTATCGATTTGCTCAACTTTATGGCTGATAGGATAGATTAGAGTTTTGTCGGAATAGGACATGATATATGGAATATTAGAGGGCATTTTCTATTTTAACGTTTTTAGAAATATTTAGCACAGATACTAAATCGGGGTGTATTCTATACGCCCCGATTAACAACTATTGCTGATTAATTATGTATTTTAACTACTGCTACCACTACCTACTAATACTTCACCTTTGAGCATTCGCATAGCAGCATCTAATAATGCTTCTTCTAAATAAGGCTTAGTGAAATAACCACTAGCGCCCATTTGAATAGCCATTTGTCGATGTTTATCAGCACCACGAGAAGTTAACATGGCGATCGGTAATTCGGATAAATGGGAGTCTTTTTGCATTCGGGATAATAACTCTAACCCATCCATTCGTGGCATTTCAATATCACAGAAAACAATATCGCAAGGTAAACCAGAACGGAGTTTTTCCCAAGCTTCTTGACCATCACGGGCTTGTTCAACTCGATAGCCAGCTTTATTAAAGGTCATGGATAATAATTCTCGTACAGTAATCGAGTCATCTACAATGAGTACAGTAGGATCGTTCTTGATATCTTCGATCGGTTCTGGTGGTTGACCAGCATTTTGATCCCACATAGTGCCTTGTTCTCGGCGAATGCGACCCATTGCCAAATCAATTAATTCCAAGACATCAGCAATCGGAACTATACGACCATCCCCCATGACTGTTGCACCGGCTATACCGACTGGTTTAGGTACAGGGCCTTCTAATTGTTTGATAACTATTTCTTGTTCCCCTAATACTTTATCAACTTCTATGGCTAAATAAGTTCCAGCACTACGTAGGATGACAATAGAAATCATTTCCTCGTCGCCACTAGCCGTACCATAATCTCCAGTGCGAGAACGAGCGCGATTGTAAATTAATAATTCTTTTAAAGGACGGAAAGGTAATAATTGATCGCGCCAATGTACGCATTTTTGACCTTCAGAATTATTTTTGATGCGATGTAAAGGAACATCCATCATATCTTCTACCCCATCCATTGGGAAGGCAATGCGTGATTTGTCGCTGAGACAGTATAGGGCTTTGGAAATACTTAAAGTTAGTGGTAGACGAATAGTAAAGGTAGTGCCTTTGCCAGGGATAGAATCGGTGGTAATTGTGCCGCGAATTTTATGAACGTTTTCTTTAACTACGTTCATACCCACTCCTCGACCTGCTGTACCATCGGCTTCATCTCTGGTACTAAAACTAGGTTCAAATAGGAGTTCGTAGGCATCTAAACGAGTCATAGTTCGCGCTTGCTCTGGAGTAATCATCCGTTTTTCTAGCGCTTTCTTTTTCACTCTTTCTACATCTATTCCAGCCCCGTCATCGGCGAAGGAAATTACGGTTTGGTTGCCTTGGTGGAAAACACTAATGGTAATACGACCTTTAGCATTTTTTCCTTTAGCTATGCGTTCCGATGGAGTTTCAATACCGTGAGCAACGGCATTATTTAGTAAGTGGGTTAACGGGTCAGAAAGACTTTCTAAAATTGTTTTATCAATTAGAGTGTCTTTGCCTTCTATGCGTAATTCTGCTTCTTTTTTGTTGTTGTCAGAAACTACCCGCACACCTCTTTCTAATTTATTAACTATTAATGAGAAAGGTTCCATGCGCGATCGCGTTAAACCTTCTTGGAGTTGGGTTGTTACTTGTCGTAACTGTCTGGTTACTTGATCAGCTTCATCTACTAGGAATTCAATATCTGCGGCTGATTCTCTGACTCGTACCATTAATTCGATAATTTCTTGAGATAAGGTATGGAAGGGAGTAAACCTATCCATTTCTAGTACATCCCAAGTGGAATCATGGTTTGATGATGATGAGGAGCGATCGCTATCCCTATCAGCGCGAGAATTAAGTCGATAATTCTTCCGACTAGCCAGTAAAGAAATTTCTAACAAAGAACGTTCGTATAAATCTTGCATTCTTTGGGATACATCACTTAATTGACTAACCTGATACAGTAAATTATCTAAAGATTGTCTTAAACGTTCCTGATCCTGTTCTAAACTGTTCCTATTTACCACCAATTCCCCTACCAGGTTACTGAGGCCATCCAGTTGCTTAACAGGCACTTTCATTGTTTGTTCTGTCTGTCTGACTGGACGTTGTGCCGGAGGACGAGGTCCTGTAGTTTTAATACTTTTATCTGTACCTCTATCCAGCATATCCTCCATATCTTTCCATTCATCTTCATCTGCTTCTTGTTGAGGAGTTTTTGTGGCAGGTATATTATTACGATGGTCTGGAATGGATGGTTTGACGACAGATTGAGCAGTTACACCTAACAAATTATCTAACTCAGCAAATACATCTGTTGTTTGAGCTTGAGTATTTAAAATTGCTTCTAACTCTAAAAACACCTCTGTATCTGCTGTATTTGTTCCATTGATTTTGCCATTTTCTGATTTGGTTTCTGGTATTGCTATTTCCTCATCACTCAGGAGTTCTTCTAAGGTTAATTGGCTATCTATGGCAAAATCTGAACTGGAATTAGATAACCAATCCATATCATTAAACATTACATCATCTAGCTGATTTGCTGATGATGTTTCTGGGGGTGAATTTTCGTCTGGAAAATCCCATATATTGTCGCTAAAAGATTCGCTTAAATTTTCTGTTACATCTAAATTTAATTCTGTATCTATCCAGCTTATTTCTGTTTCTTGTGCTTGAGGTGTTTCGTTGGCAAATATATTGGCAAAATCTCCTTGAGAGTCTATTGGTGCTTCTGTATTAAATTCAAAATTGAAATCCTCGGAAAAATTATTATCAATACTTTGATTGTCTTCCGCAGAATCTAAGGTAAATAAATCTTCACCCCAATCTAAAGATAGCATTTCAGTTTCGGAAGGTGCTAATACAGTTGGTTCTGAAATACTAGGTGTTTCTTCTATTACTTCTATATTATTCCATAAATCCCCATCTAAGAAATCATTATTGTCGGTATTTTCGGTATTTTCGATCGATTCTTCGTTGAATAATAATTCCATGTTATTAGCCAAGAGGCTATTATCTTCGGCGTTATTTTCTGCCGTAGTTTCCAAGGCAAATAAATCTGAGAGGTTATCTTCGATCGGACTTTCAGCAGGAATTTCATCTAAGTTTAACTCTAGCCAGTTTTCGCCTGTGGCTGTTTCTTCTTGGTCTGGCAGATCTGCAAATAGGGATTCTATGTTTTCGATGCGATTTTCCGATTTTCCGCTATTATTTTCAGTTGCTAAATTTAATTCCTCATCTGGCATATCTAACCAGGAAAAACTTTCTGTTTCTGCTGTTTCTGTTATCTGCAATAGGCTGTCTTCTAAGTCTAAATTTATTTCCCCATCAAAGCTTATTTCTTCGGTTTCATTGGTAATATTATCCAGGGCTAAGTTATCTTCATCAGCCAACATATCTAAAGAATTATCTAGCCAATTACCTTCGCTGGCTGAATTTAAATAATTATCATTATTATTTTCTAACACTTCTTCTGTCCATAATGTGTTAGTGGTATTTTTCTCATTTTTACTGCTGTCCCTGGAATCAATTGTTAGTAAATCACTAAAATCATCAGAATCTTCTGCTAAAATTTCTACGGAGTTTAAATCAGGTATTTCCTCTGTATTAGAAAATAAATTGATGCTATTAATATCTTCATCACGAAAAGTTTCGGCAAAAATATCGTCAGTTTTGCTGCTGTCAGTTTTTATTTCCGATTTTTGGTTAATATCTACAGTCTCTTCTGGTATATCTGCAAAAAATATATCATTTTCTACTCCATCACTAAATAATTGATTTAGAGGTTCTGAGTTAATAGATACATCATCAATTTGATTAGTTTCTAATTCTTCCCAAATCAAACTTTCATTTTGATCTTTAAATGGGTCGCTTTCTGTTGATAACGGAGAAAATTTTTCAATATCTGATGATGGGCTGACTAAATCCTCAAAATTATCTAACAATTCTAAATTATCTAAAGATTCTTGATTTTGGTTTTCTTCAATGTTTAGATGGTCATCAAATAAATTAATTATTTCATCTTCTTCCCTAGAATCTTTATTTGATTTTTGGCTAGATGTGTCTGTGGTAAAGAGTAAATCAGCAAAATCATTGTTAGATTCTGAGTTATCCAATTCATCTATATTTAGCATAGGAGAGCGATTATCGTCTAAATCTAAAATATTTTCTTCTTCTTTACGTTTCCGTTCTCCTAAATCATCTGAGTCTCCTTCAAATAAATTCGCTAAACTATTAAGTACGTCCATTTCTACTTCTGGGATAATTTGCTCGCCAGATGTTGAGAGTATAGATTCTGTTTCATCTCTATTATTGGCGATGATATTTTCGCTATCCATCATTATCGAAAAATTAAATTCTTCTGAATTTAAAGTTTCGGAATTTTGATTATTCCAATTGTTTTCCATAGCCATATCCATATTATTTGTTTGATTAGATTTACCCAACTCGCTATTTTCTAAATTGAAAATATTTGCCAATTCTAAATTTTCTATTGCATCTTCTTCTATATCTGCTTTTGGAGGTAGCAACTGTTTTAATTCTTCACTTATTGTTATTTCTGCCCATCTTCCTGATAATACCAATCCTTGGGCTTGTTTAATTTCTTGAATAATAACGGGTGCTATAATGCGATAGGTGTGTTCTAAATTACCAGTAGCTTTATTAACCGTTTCAATTAATGTCACCCATTGACTAATTTCAAATTGTTCACCATAGAGACTTAAAGAATGTCCTATTTCTTGTAATTGCGATCGACTATTAACGGAGTCTTCTTGTTTAAATATTTGCAACATTTCCCGCATTTTTTGGGTAACGTCGCTTCTAAATATTAATTGTAATGCACTAGATTCTGCTGTTTCTTCAGCCATTTTAGCAGATGTTTTAGTTTTTCTTTCTAATCCGATTACTGTAGCAATTTTTGGATTTTCTGGAGATGTTTTAATGTCGGTATTATCTCTGTTATTGTTATTTGTAACAGATTTTTTGATTAAAGACTGGAGATAATCATTTAGTTGTGCTAATGTTGGCTCAACTTCTGCCATTTTTTGTATTTCTATTTCATCTGTTAGTCCATAGGGTCCATCTAGTTCTTCTAAAAGCTCCGACATGGTATCAAAAACTTTTAAAAATAATGATTCTAATTGTTTATCTACTGTAATAGGTTCTTCTTTGAGGATTTTAAAGCAATCTTCTAAGCGGTGTGCGGTTTTACGTACACTTTCAATGCCTAGCATTGCTGCACCTCCTTTAACTGAGTGTGCTGCACGGAAGACTTCGTTGATCATTTCTGAGTCTTCTAGTGTATTTTGTAAATTTAGCAAGCCTTGTTCGATGGTATTGAGGTGATCTTTGGCTTCCTCAATAAAATATCTCATTATTCGTGCTTGTTCTTCCGGCTGCATACTGGTTTTTCTCCTAAATTAGCGATAATGATCGGCAATTTTTTGCTTTTATTAATTAAATTTTTGGTGATTTATTATATTATTTGTATTGTGATATACTAAAATTATGATTTTTGGGGCTTGATTTCCTTCTTTTTAACAATATATTTAATATATTTTTGCAGCTATTTTTTATTATTTTCGCACCATATTTTAAAAATATGATTTTTTAGTTTATTTTTTTTATTTAATAAAATTTATGATTTTCTTTCGGCGTATATATACTTGTATAGTAGTACTATTTTTTTCTTAGAAATTTTTATAAATTAAAAATATTTTATCTAAAAACACCAATAAATTGGCGGTAAATATACCCTCTCAAATAGTAGGAGGCCAGGTAAGGCCACGCCGCCTGGATGAAAGGCTATTGACTGCTTAGGTATTTTTAATTAATGTCCAAATTATTGAATTGGGCTGAAGCTGAAATGAGAATATACCGCTAGTGGCAGCGGCTAACTAAGTAATATTAATTCTAATGTATCCAATCTCATCAAAGATTAGTCATAGAATTTACTTTTTAAGTAAACATTTATTGACGATCGGACGATTCTACCCGGAATCTTTCGACAGAAGTTCGCAGATCCCGTGCGACGCCCACCAGATTTTGCAAAGCTCCCGACACCCGTTGGGCTTCTTGGGAGGTTTCTTGGGCTGTTAATTCTACAGCTTGCATAACCTGGGCTACTGCTCTGGAGGTTTCGCTTTGTTCAACGGTATCGGCGGCAATGGATCTTACGAGTACGTCTATTCGATTGGATACTTTGACAATTTCTTCGAGAGCTTTTTTCGCTTGTTCGGCCCGTTTAGTACCTTCAATGACCTGCTGGGTGCCTTCTTCCATTGCGGTCATAACTTGGCCAGTTTCACTCTGAATTTGCATAACTATTTGTTCAATTTCTTTTAAGGCTTTGGCAGAGCGATCGGCTAACTGACGTACTTCATCCGCTACAACAGCAAAGCCTCGACCTGCTTCGCCTGCTCTAGCGGCTTCAATACTGGCGTTGAGTGCTAGGAGGTTTGTCCGGGAGGCGATCGCGGCAATTAACGCGACAATTTTAGCAATTTCCTGGGTAGATTCTGCTAATCTTTTAACTTTTCTGGTTGTTTCTGCTACCGTTTCTCGAATTTCTAAAATCCCGGCCACTGTCCTTTCTACAGCTTCCCCACCTTTTACCGCCGTAGAAGCTGCGGTACGAGCTACATCCTCAGTTTCTTTAGCATTATCAGCAACCCGTTGAATCAAATCTGTCATTACCTGTACAGAATTGAGAGTTGCAGCTAATTCTTCAGCTTCTCGTAGCGCGTTTTGTGACAAACTGCGGGCAAACACTTCACTTTCTGCGGCTCCTTTTGTTACTTGTAGAGCCGCTTGTTTTACCTGTTGCACAATTTCCCGCAAGTTTTGAATAGTCAGGTTAAACGAGTCTGCTACTGCTCCTAAAACGTCGGCTGTTACTTCTGCCTGTACCGTCAAGTCACCGCGAGCCGCCCCTTCCACGTCATCTAGTAGCCGAATTACTTGTCTTTGTAATTCTTCTTTACTTTGTTCGTTTTCCTGGGCTTTCCGTTGGGCTTCGGTCATGGTGGAAAACATGATCCGAGCCATACTATTAAATTTATGGGATAACTGACCGAATTCATCTTCTGAATAAACCGTTGCTCTAGCTCCCATATTACCTTGGGATACTGCCTCAAATTGAGAGCGAAGATCGTCGGTACTGCGTTTAATTTGTTTGTTAGCTAACCACCCCATACCTAAGCTGGATACAAAACTGACAAAGCCGGATGCTCCTGCCATCATCCAACTGGTTAGTTGCAATTGAGTAATCAGTTCAGTATTTTTTTGTTTGTAAGCGTTGCTGGCGGTCATGTAACTAACTGCGGCTACTGCGATTAAGGATATTACCCCTGCTGTGCCAGCTACAATTAAATTCTTTTTGGATAGGGGAGCATTTTCTAGGAAAGCTAATGCGCCTTGTTCGAGCGTAGTGGTGGGTTCTGCTTCGGAACTATCGGTTTGGGCAAATGTGGGCAATGGTTCGGAATGTCCGCCAATATTAAATACTTCTTCATCTCGAATGGCGGAGCGATCGGTCAGATCTCCAAAATCGGAACCCCCGAAATCACTGCTAGTAACTATATTTTGGGATAAGCCAAAGCCCGAACCTGTGCTCCCTCCGGATGCATTCGGTCCAGTACTTCCTGACAGATCACCGGAAATGTCGTACAAATCAACATCACGTAAGTTGCCTAAATCATCGAATTCATCAAATTCATCATTTTCTAAGAATCCACTATTAGCTGAATTACTAGCGAGGGCAAATCCCGAATCTGTAATATCGGAAATATCGGAATTTTGCCCGCTTATGCCCAAATCTTGGTCATTAAAATCCGCATCATCAAATTCATCGAAATCGAAATTATTTCTGCCATTAACATTCGCTGGTTCTGCTAAGGTTAAATCTGATTGATTTATGCCTACATATCTTTGGGTTTTTGGGGCTTGATAATCAGAATAATTCCTATTTTTTATGGGTTCTTTTACTAATGCTGCTTCTTCTGCACCCATAAATAAGGTGGCATCAGTACTGTTTATTTCTTCATCTTCTTTAGTTTCCGATATATAATTTTCCGTATTGTATTGGGATGTTTCATATACATTATTTTCAAAATCGTCGTATTTACTCCCGTTTAAATTTTCTTCTTCTTGCCACTCTTCTGTTGAAAATTCATCGGCATCAAATTCATCTAATGGTGATGAAATGCTTTGTTCTACGTCGGTAACATTAGAGCTAAAAGGAGAGTTTTCTGTTTCTGGAATACTACTATTATAACCGTTTTTTTCTGTTGTCGTTGCGATACCAGCCCCATTTCCTCCTGCATTTGGTGTTTCTAAGAATGGTTCTGTCTGATCAAAATCTTCTGTTATTTCTTCGTATTCGTCGATCGTGGCAAAAGGATCTTCAAAATTTTCTGTATATTCTATTTCTAATTCTCCATTTTCTCCTGCAAAATGATGAGCAAATGGATTAGATGATAAATCTCTATTCTCTCCCTTCTCTTCCTGGTTTATTTCTGATGCAGTAAACATTTGAGTTTCTGCTTCTAAATCCATTTCACTGATGTCGATGTTATTATCTATATTATAATTTTCTGGCTGCCAGGTTTCTGTGGCTTCATCACTAGAAAATTCTTCTATTCCACCTGTTGAAGATCCACTATCTTCATAATAGTTATCTTGGCCATTGTCGCTATCGCTAAATTCTGCTCCTCCTGTTTGGTATTGTTCGGAGTATGCTATACCATTATTAGCATATTCAACAAAATCTGGTGCTGATGTTAAGCCTAATACTGATTGATAAGCCTCTCTAGCTATATCGTACTTTTGTAACCCATAGCAATAGATATGACCCCGCAGCAGATGTACACTGGGATCTTCTGGGCTATCTTCAATTAATTTATCTACGATTTTTGCTGCTTCTTCATAGTTACACTGTATATAGGCTGTTTCAGCCCGCCGATATTCCTGTTCATACACCGTACTTGCCATTTGCCTCCTCCAAAAGTCCTGCACCTATCCCAAATAATTAAACTACAGCTTTTTATGATTTTTGCCGTTAGTTAACCAAACGTTTTGCCTATGCCTTTCCTCTTTTAGCCTATCAAACATTCCTATTATGGGCGTATTTATTATCCAGCTATTGTCGAGGCTATGCAGAGACTAGTATGCTAAATTTGTAAATTTTTTTTTCATCATTTTTTATGCTTGTACCTGTTAAATTTTAATTTACCTGTTAGTTAGAACCTGGAAAACGGCTAATAAACCAGTAAAATATTTCTGATTTATACAGGCAGTAATATTTTTTATTTGGTCAATTTTAGTAAGCATTTATGCTCCCCATCTGGCTGAACCAATAATGGCTGCTTGATCTAGCAGTCGTAGTACCCTACCCTCTTGTTCATCTAATACCCATTCTCCTCGCAAAAATCGCTCCATGATATCTGGGACATTAGTAGGTCTTTGTACTCGTTCGCTATCGAGCCAAGCCATAACTCCTATTCTTTCGACCGCTAACCCTAATAGTCTGTCTTGATCTTCGATCGCAATTACGGGAATTTCGGGTTTATCTGTATTTAATGCCATACCATCTCCCAAAAATTGGCCTAGATCTGCTACCCAAATCACTCTTCCTCTTACATTGAGAGTACCCAATAGTAAACTGGAAACATTGGGGATAGGGGTAATTCGATCTGGTGCTGGCTCAAGAACTTCTCTAATACCCGTAGCTGGAAGTGCAAATTCCTTACCGGATGGAAGGTAAAACCGCAGGTGCAATTCACCTTCGGGGCTTTCCAGTTCTTGGAAGTCTGTACCCTGATCTGGACCTTGACTGGTGAAAAAATCCGGATTACCTACCATTTCCAGAATACCTATCCTCGCAATAATTGTTTAACAGTGCCTACTAGTTCAGTCGGCTGAAAAGGTTTAGCAATATAGGCATCTGCGCCTTGCTTCATGCCCCAGTAGCGATCGAATTCTTCCCCCTTAGAAGAACACATTACCACTGGAACTTTTTTCGTTTTTGGATCGGCTTTCAAGCGTCGGCAGACTTCATAGCCATTCATTCTTGGCATAACTATATCTAGTACAACTAAATCTGGGCAACTTGTTTGAATTTGCTCTAATGCTTCGACGCCATCGGTGGCTACATATACAGTTAAACCGCTTTGTTTTAGTAGATCTGAAATCATCTCTCGCTGCGTGACACTATCTTCGACCACCAGAACTTTATTCATAGTTTCCTACCCAAACAGTTCGTTAATAACTTTAATGGGAATTATCTGGATTTTGTCCATATTTACCTCCTTTAATCCTCTGCTTTTTGTTAAGACATCAATAAAATCTCTTCCTTGCTAGATCAGCAAAGGCATTATCAGTACTCCTATGCTGCGAATTATAAAACTGGCCATTAAATCTGCAAATTAGTATATTTTTGCAGATTTACCGGAAATATGCGTAGGCCACAATTTTTGACCACCAACAAGGTTTTTTATTAAATTATCGTATATAGTAATATTATATTTTGACTGAAAAAGATAAAAATCGCTGTATTAAGTCCCGTTTGTTTGCCCCTGGGATGGTTTAAGTTTTGTCATGTTTTTTCACTCTTGAAAAGATGAGGGGGCAGAAGAATCGGTAATATCTCCATCTAATTGAATTTCTATGTCATCTGCTAACAAATTTTCTGGGGATGGCTGCTCTGGATATCCTGGGCCAATATATCTTTCGATCAGCATTAATAATTCATTCTCGCCAAAAGGTTTGGTGAGATAGTCTGTTGACCCAACCATACGAGCTTTTACCCTATCTATAAAGCCATCTTTTCCAGTTAGCATAATAATAGGTACTAACCGAAACACTGTCGAGCGACGTAGCATGGCACAAATTTCATAACCATCTAGTTCTCGCATGGCAATATCGCATAAAATCAAATCTGGTTTAAGTTGAAAAACTAAACTTAATGCCTTTAGGGGATTACTCAAAGCTGTTACTTCATATCCGTTTTGTTTAAGAATATATTCGACTGTTTTACCGATCGCCACATCATCATCAATACAAACTATTCGAGGTAATTTAGTTTCTGGCCATACTCCCAATTCTCGCTTCTGACTACTTAGCAATTCCGAAGCCGGGTAAAACAATTGTACTAATCCTAACTGCACGAAAGGATAAATTGCTCTGGCTACTGTTAAAATATCTCTACTCAGATATCTGGCCATTTGCCGCAGGGAGGTTTGCCCATCTGCCCAGTGATTTAGGGTTTTAAAAGTAGTTTCTGGTAATGCCGATCGCAATTGGGCCGCATCACCAATAACTGGACACTGGGTGGGAGACTGAATATGGGGATGAAATTGCTTCCACTCCTGCACCTGTTTCATAATTTTGGCCACTAACGGCCCTATTTCTAAGGTGGTTAATTGTGGTGCGAGAGGAGAACCCATCTCAAAAATAAAAGATCCTTGATGCAAACTCAGTAAATCAAATAAAGTTTCATGGACCATGCTGCGAATGATGCTACGTGCTTGTGCTGGGGTAATTGTATGATTTTCTAGTAAAGCCCATAAATACCCGTATTCAGGTGCATTTGTAGTGGCGATCGATGGTAATTCTACGTTATCTATAGCATTTTCAGCTTTATAACGCCGTAGATAATCTCGCAGTCGCGCTAAACTGTTACCCCCATCGGCAGCATAAACTATTTGACCATTAAAAAAAAATACAAACCAAGATTGTTCATGGGATCGCGTTCTATTTTCTCTGGCTAATGCTCTTGCCGCAAATGTATCCCGCAGACGACCCGGAGCAAAACGACTTGCTGTTAGATTAGTAGTTTCCCTTAAAGCTATAGCATCGCTACTGCTATTCACTGGGTAAACTCCATAAGCCTCTACAAATAGTTCCCCTGTCCTCTGACCTAACTCTATTAGTTGCAGAATACTACGAATATCTATTTCATTTAAATTTCCCTGCATGCACCTAAAATATTCTCCTTAGCACAGTTTAAATTTAGTGGAAAATGTCTCACATTAATAGTTAGCATTTATCCATATCCAAATAATTTATATTTGCTGATAAACTTGGGAAAGTTGGTTATCAATTATGGAATTCATTTTGCATAATGAGTTATATGTGTTAAAGCATATATAGTCCATTCTTGAAGTCTTGAAAATACCCTCTCCCCTACTTTTTCTCTCGTCCCCTTGACCCCCAGCCCAGGGGGTAGTAATGAGAGATAGCTGTAAACAAGCTGAATAAATGATTTCGACTTATTATCTATATTGTCGCATTATGGAAGTAAGTAAAGAAATACACTCTATTAAACTTGCTGAATATATGGACATATTTTTCCAAAAGTTTAAAGTTTGTCGGCTCTTAAGAGTTTAAATGTCCACATTGAGGACATAAAATAAATAGAGCACCCAAGGGCTAAATTAAAATTTATCTAAAACCCCTTTCTAGCTAACAGGCGAGAAAGTAAAAAAGATTGCCCATAATTTAGCTTAACAATTGGTACAATCTCTCATTTGATCACTTAAGGTAGTGGTAGTAATGGACAGATATTTTCTGGCCTGGATGGGGAAAAACAGGATTCCGTTATCTTAGTGAGTAATAATGCTTGGTTGACTTATATAGTAACAATCAAACATAAATATAAAGAAAATATCCAAAAATGCCAATCTATCCTCTGGCTTTTGACGATCAAGTTCGATCTATTAAATTAGTGCAACAGACAGAGTAAATTTCTGATAGTTGTATCGCTTCCCTGATCGGAAGCAAAAAATTCAACCATAAGTCCAGTCGAAATGCGATGG
>CAWUOF010000016.1:0-18048 GCA_963923765.1 uncultured bacterium
TAATCATGCATTTAGAAATTAATAATCTCCAAAAAGTTTTTGCGACTAAACGCGGTGAAATTGTAGTATTAAAAGATATTAATTTGTATGTTGATACAGGTGAATTTGTTTGTATATTTGGGGTATCAGGTTCTGGTAAATCGACGCTATTAAGAATGATTGCGGGTTTAGATGTGCCTTCTTCTGGTAGTATTACTTTAGATGGGTTAGAAGTAACTGGACTAGGAGCCGATCGCGGTATGGTATTCCAGAGTTATACTCTTTATCCCTGGATGACTGTACAAAAAAATGTGGAATTTGGGCTGAATTTACAAGGTGTATCCCCAAAACAACGGAGGGAATTAGCTAATTATTATCTGGATATTGTTGGCTTAATCCAATTTGCTAATGCTTATCCAAAAGAACTTTCTGGTGGTATGAAACAAAGGGTAGCGATCGCCCGTTCTTTAGTATGTCATCCTAAAATTTTATTGATGGATGAACCTTTTGCTGCTTTAGATATACAAACTAAAGAAAGAATGCAAGAATATTTAATTGAAATTTGGCAAAGAATTAAATGTAGTATCTTAATGATTACCCATGATGTAGAAGCAGCTGTATTTTTATCTCAACGTATTTATGTTTTAAGTGCTAGACCCGGAACAATACAACGAGAATTAAAAATAAATTTACCAGAAAATCGTACTCATAAAACTAAACGACAACCAGAATTATATAACTATACTGATGAAATTTATAATCTATTACGATGTAATTTTTTGGAATCATAACAAAATAGTGATTATTGAATAAATATATCTTAGGAAATAGAAAGAAGATTTTTCAACACCTCCTAATTTTTTATTAAGGTTGTTGTACTTTTTTAATCTGAGTTTGAGATTCTTGATAACAGCCTGTTAATCCTGCATCAAGACAGAGATTTGAGGATTTTTGTAAATCCTCTATTGCCCCTTGTTTATCTCCTAATTCTAAACGACATTTAGCCCTACTGGAATAGGCATCAAAAGATTTAGGATTTAATCGTAATGCTTGGGTAAAATCTTCTATGGCTTTGGCATATTCTTTTAATTGATATTGAACATTACCGCGATTGGTATATGCTACTGCATCACTGGGATTGATGCGAATTGCTTGGCTAAAATCATAAATCGCCCCTGTCCGATCGCCTATAGCAGAACGAGATAACCCCCGGTTACTATAAGTTTTAGAATTATTAGGATTTATTTTAATAGCTTGTGTACAATCTTCGATCGCCTTGCTATTATCCCCAAGGTTAAAATAAGCAATACATCTATTATCATAAGCAATAGATGTTTTAGAGCCTAGTTGAATTGCCTGGTTGCAATCTTCTATAGCTTTTTTATAGTCTTTTAAATTTACCAGTGTACCACAGCGATTTGCTAATGCATCGGCATCTTTTGGATTTAATTTTATGACTTGACTGTAATCTTCTAAAGCCCCGTTATAATCTGCGAGGAAAAATCTCGCTCTGCCTCTACTATAATAAGCGTCTGGTTCTTTAGAATTAATTTGTATGGCTTTGGTAAAATCTTCGATCGCTCCTGGTTTATCTCCCGAACCAGAACGCGCTAACCCTCGACTATGATAAGCTGTATTATCATTAGGTTTCATGCGAATAACTTCAGTAAAATCTGCTATTGCTGCTGGATATTCTTGTAGATCATAGTAGGCTAATCCTCTTTTGTAATAAGCATCTGGTTGTGTTGGTTTTAATCGAATTACTTGGGCATAATCTTCTATTGCTCCCCGCAAGTCTTTTTGGTCATAACGGGCCAAACCTCGATTAAAATAGGCACTTGTATTAGTAGAATCTAGGCGAATTGTTTGGGTATAATCTTCTATAGCTTTTTTATATTCTCCTAAATCGTAATAGGCGTTTCCTCTTTGTCCGTAGGCGATCGGATCGTTAGGATTTGCCTGAATTACTTGATTAAATTCTGCGATCGCACCTTTGGTATCACCTTTAGTTATTTTTTCCACGCCTCGATTATAAACATCTTTGCCATTTATTAACCCTTGACGTGGCCAAAATACCAACCCTATCCCTACTAAAATCATAGATGTCAATCCGACTATAATAGGTATTGATATGGGTAAACGCCGCCAGGTAAATTTTTTATTAACAATATTAATATTGGTTGCCATTACAGGCAGTTGGGTATTGTGGGTAGAACTAGGTAATTTAGAAGGTGGTGGCGGCATTGATATTGCGTTTCTAATAGTTTTTAAATCTGCTAAAACATCTGCCGCCGACTGATAGCGATCGGCAAAATCAGGATGTATCATTTTATCAATTAAATTTGCTAAGGCCGGATTAAATGCTGTGTTTTCTTGCCACAAAAATTTGTTAGTGTGGGAATTTTGTTTATCCCGCATTGCGGCAATTTCCTCTGCTGATAAACCCGTAATTCCTTGAATAGCTATCATCCCTACTGCATAAATATCGCTATTAAACAAGGAATGGCCTTGAATTTGTTCGATCGGCATATAAATAGAAGTATTACTTCCTCTGATTCGATCGATTTTTTCTTGCCCATTTAGTAATTGCGAACTAATCTCTTTTATTGGCCCGAAATCAATTAAAACTAATTTTCCATCTAACTGTCTTCTAATTAAATTTTGTGGTTTAATATCTAAATGAATTACACCATTTCCATGCACAAATACTAATATTTCTAGTATTTCTTGCAACAAACGAATTACTCTTTCTTCACTTAAAGGCTGATTTGGTAAAATTTCTTGTGTTAAAGAATGTCCGGCAATAAATTCTTCTACTAGATAAAATTCTTGATTTACTTCAAAATAAGCTAGTAATTGGGGTACATGGTCATTTCTTCCCAATTTTTCTAAGGATTCTGCCTTTTTTTGTAAAATTAATTTAATAATTTGAAGTATTCTTGGATTAGCACTAGGAGGACGAATTTGTTTTACTACACATTGCGGATAACCTGGGAGACGAGTATCTGCCGCTAAATAGGTCTGTCCAAAAGTTGCTGAACTAAGAACTTGAATAATCCGATAACGTCCATCTAATAGTTGACCAATCATGGGGCACTCCAACTTATTATAGTTGATTTTTAAACCAAATTTTGCTATCAAAAACTATAGGTAATATTTTCTCTCATTATGTCAAACAATTGACAATAATATAGGAGCAAATATATATCTATAGGTATTTATATTATAACTGATATTATTTAAATTGTCTAGGCTAATTTTAGCTAAATCGCCTTAACTGACGTTGTAAGCGGATACGACGAATCATTTTTAAACTGACAAAGTAACTAATTATAGTAGAAATTAAACCAACTACTAAGCAACCAAAAAATAATGTAGTTAAAACCTCTTTTCCTAATAACATCAGGTTTTGCCAAGATTGCAAATTTTCCATGCTAAAAATGAGTGTATTTCGACCCAATATACATTGACCAATCCAAAAGTTAAATCCATACATAGGTATGTAGGTAAAGGGATTACTAATCCAGCTAGCGGCAGCAGCAACGATTTTATGTCCCCCCATGACAGAGGCCAAAGCAACACTTACAATCATTTGCAGTCCCAAAATTGGAAACATTCCAGCAAAAACACCTATGGCTATGCCTTTGGCGATATATTCTGGGGAACCTTGCAAACGGATAAAACGTAGATAAAAGTAGCGCAAAGTTCTTTGCCAATTTTGCCAAGTTTTAGGCTTTTGTCCTGAGTGTTTAGACTTTCTGGCTGTTGATTTGTATATTACAGTAGAATTTTGATATTTTTTCATTTATCCGCTAATATGCAAAGGTTGTTCTATTTGTTACCAGAATATACTATAATTTTAGAAATTAGAAGTAATTATGAATATATTTCTATAAAATCATATTAAAATTATAAATATAGTTAGTCTAAATCATATAGGAAAATTTATTAGTCTCTTAAATTATTGGATTGCTTGAGGATAAAGTAATTGGCAAAAATCTTATAATTACCCTATAGCAAGCTATACTCTTAAGATGGACTTATTTATATTTATAAAAGATTTTTCTCTGGAAAATGTTTACTGAGAGGGGTTTTACGATAAAATATTATGGTACAATAAATAAAAAAATATAGGAAAATAAACCTAAAAATAATATAGTATGATTATACTTTAAGTATATAAAAATAAATATATAATGACATCTAAAAAATAAAATGTCTAAAATATTAAATAAAATCGAAACAATAGCGGCGATCGCTACTGCGATCGTACCCCAACAAGGAAGCGTGGGAATTGTCCGGTTATCTGGCTCAAAATCCCTAAATATTGCTAAAAATATATTTCATTCCCCAGGTAGTCAACCCTGGGAAACCCATCGAATTATCTATGGTTATATTCGCCATCCCCAAACTCAACAAATTATCGATGAAGCCTTATTATTAATAATGTTATCTCCCCGGTCTTATACCCGTGAGGATGTGGTAGAATTTCACAGTCATGGGGGAATAATAGCTGTACAACAAGTACTACAATTATGTATAGAAAATGGTGCAAGATTAGCTCAACCAGGAGAATTTACTCTCCGGGCTTTTTTAAATGGCAGATTAGATTTAACACAAGCAGAAAGTATAGCTGATTTAGTAGGGGCGCGTTCACCAGAAGCAGCTAAATTAGCCCTAGCTGGAATGCAAGGAAAATTAGCTAAACCAATTCGGAATTTAAGAAATATTTGCCTAGATATTTTAGCAGAAATAGAAGCTAGAATAGATTTTGAAGAAGATTTACCGCCCTTAGATGAAAACTTAATTAAAAATCAAATACAAGAAATTTTAACAACAGTTAAACAAATTCTGGCAACTGCTAGTCAAGGGGAATTAATACGCACAGGTTTAAAAGTGGCGATCGTCGGAAGACCAAATGTAGGAAAATCCAGTTTATTAAATGCCTGGAGTCGTTGCGATCGAGCTATTGTAACAGAATTACCAGGAACAACTCGCGATGTGATAGAATCTCAGTTAGTTGTGGGGGGAATTCCTATACAAGTTTTAGATACTGCTGGGATTCGTGAAACTATTGATGTGGTAGAAAAAATAGGAGTAGAGCGATCGCGTCATGCTGCCCAAGATGCTGACCTAGTTTTACTAACTATCGATGCCCTAGCAGGGTGGACGACAGAGGATGGGGAAATATATGCTCAAGTAAAACATCGTCCTGTAATTTTAGTGATTAATAAAATTGATTTATTAGCAAATCAAGATATATCCTCTCTATCTTATCCAGAGGCGATCACCACTGTCTACACCGCCGCCGCCCATAGTCAAGGCATTGAAGACTTAGAAAAAGCTATTTTAGCAGCCGTTAATGCCGGCAATATCCACGCAGCTAATTTAGATTTAATCATTAATCAACGCCAAGCGGCAGCTTTAAACCGAGCTAAAATATCTTTAGAACAAGTAGAAATTACAATTGCTGATAATCTACCTTTAGATTTCTGGACAATAGATCTAAGAGGTGCAATTAAAGCATTAGGAGAAATTACGGGTGAAGAAGTAACCGAATCAGTTTTAGACCGAATTTTTAGCCGATTTTGTATTGGTAAATAACTGCCATTATATTTTATTTTTATCCAGGCTAAAAATCCCCGACTGTTTAAAAAAGTCGGGGATTTTAAAAAATTCGGTTATTTTTTAAAATCGAATTAGAAATAATGTAACTTCTAAAAAGATTACTGGCATTAAACAGCATTTATTGTAAAATAGATGCACAGAAATATTTTATTACAATTAATTGCATCTGGGATAGTAAGAGAATAACCTCTTAATTTCGCAACAGATATTTTACCGTGCCAATCAATTCGTGAGGCTGAAAAGGCTTCGCAATATAAGCATCAGCACCTTGTTTTATTCCCCAATAGCGATCGAATTCTTCAGCTTTCATCGAACACATTATCACCCGTACATTTTTAGTTTTGGCATCAGCTTTTAACCTCCGACAGACTTCATAGCCATTCATACGAGGTAAAACAATATCCAACACCACCAACTCTGGACAATGACCTTTAATTTGCTCCAGAGCCTCAATTCCATCACAAGCGACAGTAACACTCAACCCAGATTTTTTTAAGAGAGCAGATATCATCTCCCGTTGTGTAGCACTGTCTTCCACTACCATCACATTAGCCATATTTACTTACCTACTTTTTGGCTTTTTTGGCTTTAAAATAGTAAGGGCAATGCTTAGTACCCCGATTCAAAATTCCCTCAAATGCAGCATACCCACTTTTACTTATTTTACGATCATTTTCCGAAAAATATCAGTATTTTTTCGGTTAAAATAGCCATTTTGTTCTAATTTTTACAAAAATAAAAAATAATCGTACCAAACCGAGGCTAGAAAACAGTTAAGCATCCTTAAGTAATATCACTAATCCAAATAATAAACATCTGTAAAAATCGGGAGATAGTAAACTATTAATAGAGGAAAAATAGGACAATATTTTATCATTTAGGTTTTAGGATTATTATTCTTGTTCAAGATTTTGCCAATTTCTTTATTTAAATTTTAATTAGCTATTTTGGTGACAGAGGCTCAAAATACAGTAAATTTAGTAGGAGTATTCCATATTTAAGAGTTGATCATGTTTTTTCGGCAATTTTTTGCATTCCTACTGGCAATCATTCTCTGTTTTTGGTCATTTCCGGCATTAGCAGATTTTTCTCCGCCCCCATCCTTTAGCGGTGGCAATCTCACAAATAAAGATTTTTCTGGGCAAAATTTACAGAGGGCAGAATTTGCCGGTAGCAATATGCGTAATCTTTCTTTTGCAGGCGCTAATTTGCAAGGATCGGTTTTTAGTACTTCAATTATGACACAGGTAAATCTACATGGGGCGGATTTAACATTAGCAATGGTAGATCAGGTACAAATAATTGATTCTGATCTAAGTGATACTGTTTTAACAGATGCGCTAATGTTGCGAACATTTTTCAAAAATGTAAATATTGCTGGTGCAGATTTTAGTAATGCCATCCTAGATGGTAAACAGGTGCAACTATTGTGCGAAATAGCGTCGGGAGTGAATTCTAAAACAGGCGTAGCAACTCGTGATTCTTTAGGTTGTCGATAGTTTTTGGGGATACATAAATAATATGTATTATCCCAGTAATTTATAATATTTAGGGTGGTATTCCCACCCTAAAAAAATGGCTAATTTTTCTATTTTTTTCTATATTTTAGAGTTGTTTATTAATTAATTTATTATAATTTTTATGGGACATATTATTAATATCAAAACTAAATAATTGGTGGTAATTTTTTAAGCTATTGTTAATTCCTTGTATGTGGGTACATTTCATCGACAAAAAACAATATTTTAAGTATATAAATATTTATAATAATTTTGGGATTAGCCTACGAGAAGCGAGGTCAAAGCAAAAATAGCAATAATAGTTTTTTACAGGTTTTTACACAGATGTACCCTTTTCGTAAAACTTGACGAGCATAAAAATTGTTAATGAGGGAATTAAGAGGGATAATTTGTCCCTGTCCTTTATTTTCCTGCTTCCTTGCTCCTCTGGTATTTATAGAAATAATATTAAAAATATTTTATTTCCATAGATTTATGCCAAAAGTAGCCAAAATTGGACAAGGCCAATAGGGTTTTTATGTCCCTTGTTGACGGCTCCACAGCTTGAATCTGCGTTAATATGAGGATTTTTGTTACAAAATATTAAGTTCAGAAGAAAAATGTAAACATCATGCTGCAAAATATCCGTATTTGCAAAACCTTGCCAATGTCTGAATTCTTGTAAGTTCCCACTTCCGCTAAAATACTTTAGGGAAGGCTAGACTTACTCAGAATTAAAAACTGTAAAAGTCAGACCAGGTAATTATTTGTCAAAAGCCAGACTCAGTTTGGACACATCTGGTAACAATCTCTTAGGAGGATCTATTAATGAGTATCGTCACGAAGTCCATCGCGAATGCCGATGCCGAGGCTCGTTACCTCAGCCCTGGCGAACTAGATCGGATCAAAGCCTTTGTTTTATCAGGCGATCGTCGTGTTCGTATCGCCCAAGTGCTGACCGAATCTCGCGAGCGCATTGTCAAACAAGCAGGCGACCAACTTTTCCAAAAACGTCCTGATGTCGTTTCTCCTGGTGGAAACGCCTACGGCCAAGAAATGACCGCCACTTGCTTGCGCGATTTAGATTACTATCTGCGCCTAATCACCTACGGCATTGTTGCTGGTGACGTTACTCCGATCGAAGAAATCGGTATTGTTGGTGTTCGGGAAATGTACAAATCCCTAGGCACACCGATCGAAGGCGTGGCAGAAGGTGTTCGCGGTCTGAAGAGTGCCGCTGCTTCCCTGCTATCTGGGGAAGATGCCGCCGAAGCCGGCTCTTACTTCGACTATGTTATCGGTGCTATCAGCTAAGGCATCAAGCCTCATTTCTGCGATTAGCCCCATTATCCTAAGAATATAAAGACCGAAGGAAGCAAGAGAATGCAAGACGCAATTACCGCTGTTATCAATTCCTCCGACGTTCAAGGTAAATACCTGGACGCCTCTGCCCTGGACAAGCTAAAAGCCTATTTCAAGAGTGGCGAACTGCGCGTGCGTGCCGCAAACACCATCAGCGCCAATGCAGCCACCATCGTCAAAGAAGCAGTTGCCAAATCTCTGCTGTATTCTGACGTAACTCGTCCCGGCGGCAATATGTACACCACTCGTCGCTATGCTGCTTGCATTCGCGATTTGGATTACTACCTCCGTTATGCTACCTATGCCATGCTGGCTGGCGATCCTTCCATCCTAGATGAGCGGGTACTGAATGGTTTGAAAGAAACCTACAATTCCTTGGGTGTACCCATCGGTTCTACTGTTCAAGCTATCCAAGCTATGAAAGAAGTCACCGCTAGCTTAGTCGGCGCTGATGCTGGCAAAGAAATGGGTGTTTACTTCGACTACATCTCTTCTGGCTTGAGCTAAGACAGCTTGTAGATTTTCGGTTTTAGGTTCGTGATTGCACTAAATCTAAAAACCAAAATCCAAAATCTCCAAACTCAAAACTTGTAAGGTCAGGGAAGTCTGGAGTGAGTGCTAGCTCATCAAAGGCTCATTATTAAAATCCTGAGTCTAGGCGATCTAGTATTGACTCTGGACTCCCTGCCTTCAGTCTTTAAAGATTTAGGTTTAACCTAATATTTAGAGGTAGATAGTCTCTAAGGATTTTGCCTTGGTTTAGGCAAAAATTTTGCGTTGATCGCTACCAGTAAAAATAGCTGGAAAAGTTCGACTTGCCTTGGTTTCTATCTGCACCAAAGTTAATTCAGATTCAGAATTTTTCCAACTCATTCAGGAGATGTAAACCCATGCGGATGTTTAAAGTAACAGCCTGTGTGCCTAGCAAAAGTCGCATTCGGACACAGAGAGAATTACAAAACACCTATTTCACTAAATTAGTTGCTTATGACAATTGGTTTCGTGAACAACAAAGAATTATGAAAATGGGTGGCAAAATTGTGAAGGTTGAATTAGCCACTGGTAAACCAGGCACTAATACTGGTTTAGTTTAAATTACTAAATAACTGGGAGAATTTACCAGTAGGAGGTCGATATGGCCTCTTTTTTGTTTGTGCTGAATATGGAATAGTGAGGAAATAGGAAACACAGAATAGTAAAAATTTTGGTTGTACAGTGGATAAAGTCAATCTTTTCAAAAATAGTACTATTGTGGATTTCCGCCGCCTGATTGCCTTTTTTTTCCCTACTGTCTCAGAATGGGCTTGGGAAGCTCGATGGTTACGTTGGCTAACGTTATTGTGGCTGTTTGTGGGTTTGATGACTCTGTTTTCGGCTTCTTATCCTATTGCAGATGCTGATTTTGGAGATGGACTGTATTATTTTAAACGCCAAATTCTTTGGGTTGCTGTTGGTTGGGTGGTATTTTGCTTCTCGGTAAATTTTCCTTTGCGTTATTTGCTGGGAACAGCCCATTGGTGGTTGTTGGTGCTGTTAGGATTAATTTTATTTACTTTAATTCCTGGAGTGGGAAAAACGGCTTTAGGTGCGACTCGTTGGATATCGATCGGAATAATACCTATTCAACCTTCGGAATTAATTAAACCTTTTCTAGTTTTACAAAGTGCGCGAATTTTTGGTCAGTGGGATAGATTAAGTTGGACTATTCGCGGGCGTTGGTTAGCTATTTTTTGTTTATTATTACTAGGTATTTTATTACAACCTAATCTGAGTACTACTGCTTTATGTGGCTTAACTCTATGGTTAATTGCTCTAGCTGCTGGTTTACCCTATTCCTATTTAGGAGCAACGGCTTTAGGAGGATTATTATTAGCCACTATTAGTGTTAGTTTTCGAGAATATCAACGCCGAAGAATTATGTCTTTTTTAAATCCCTGGGTTGATCCGACTGGGGATGGCTACCAATTGATTCAAAGCTTGTTGGCAGTGGGTTCTGGCGGTACTTTCGGTACTGGTTTGGGTAATTCTCAACAAAAGTTATTTTATTTGCCAATTCAATATACTGATTTTATATTTTCCGTATTTGCTGAGGAGTTTGGTTTTGTTGGTAGTTTGTTACTCCTGCTGTTGCTAGTGGTTTACGGTATTTTCGCTATGGTTGTAGTTGTAAAAGCTCGTACTCAAATTCATAGTTTGGTGGCAACTGGAGCCATGATTTTAATGGTGGGGCAATCATTATTAAATATTGGAGTATCAACGGGTGTTTTACCTACTACTGGCTTGCCACTACCTTTGTTTAGTTACGGAGGTAGTTCGATGATTTCTAGTTTGTTAACTGCGGGTTTATTAATTCGTGTAGCTAGAGAAAATAGTGAAGCTAAGGTAGTATCTTTTCGGACTGAAGAAACAAAAAAAGGCGATCGATTGTTTTTCCAAGGTGAGGGTAGGCGGAGTCAGAAACAACGCGATCGAAATAGGGAAGAATAGGGCATGGGGCATACCTATGCCCAATTCCCCTTATTTAATTAGTTATTGATGTTTGGTTATTTTTATCAAATCTCCAAAATAATGCTGCAAATGTTGTCAACATTATTAATACAATAGCTACAATACGAAAAGTAGTTTGTGTACCAATAACTAACGCTTCAATAGGTGCTTCAGTGATATCAATATTAGGTGAAAGATTGGCGTTAGCATTGGTAATAAAGAAAAATAAAGCACCAACGATCGGTACACCTAGCATTTGCCCTAACATCCTTGATAAAGCTAATAATCCGGAGGCTATACCTAATTGATCTTTGGGGGTTGAACCCATAACTAAACTATTATTAGGTGATTGGAATATTCCCACACCTAGCCCAAAAGGAATAACGCAACAAATATAGTGAATTAGGGTTAATTTAGTATCAAATGTACCAATTAACCAACAGCCACTAGCTATGAATAATAGCCCAATTAAACTAATTATTCTTGGGCCAAACCAGTCTGATAGACTGCCTGCAAAAGGAGCAACTATGACAATGAGAATAGGATCTATTGATAATAACAAACCAACTTGTTCTGAAGGATAGTGTTTAACTAATTCTAAAAAGAAAGGTAACATAAAAATCACACCTGCTATGACAAAGTTACCTAGAAAACGCAGTAATAAACCCATGCTAATTTCTAAGGATTGAAAAATTTTTAAATCTAGCATGGGTTCTAATACATTAGCTTCTATAAACAAGAAAATCATCATGCTAATTAATGAGATAATTAGTAAGGTGATTGCGGTATTAAAACTAATGGTTTGGTTTTGTAATAAAGTAATGCCTAGAGTAAAACAGGTTAGGGTGACAGTGAAAAATAATGTGCCAATAATATCAAAAGAATGTTTTTTATTACTGATATAAGAAGGCGGTACAAGATAGGCAACTAATAAGCTGCAAATAATTCCGATCGGCACGTTAACGAGAAAAATTAACGGCCAACCTCCCCAACTAATCAGGATGCCTCCGATTGTTGGTCCTAACATGATTCCCAATCCGAAAATAGCGGCTCTAATTCCTAATCCTAAGCCTCTTTGTTCCTTGGGAAATACTTCTACAATCATTGCTGTTCCTAATCCTGCTATAAATGCTGCCCCTAATCCTTGCAGGGCACGAAATATGATTAAGCAGTTTATATTAGGAGAAATTCCACAGAGTAAAGAACTAATGGTAAAGATGATAATTCCAATAATATATAAATGTTTTTTGCTAAATACATCACCTAATTTAGCGATACTTAGTACAGAAACCGAAAGAGTTACCAGATAACTTAAAACTATCCATTGAATAGTGGAAAAGCTGGTGTTAAGTGATGATACCATGAGGGGTAAGGCCAGGTTAACGATATAGATATCTAAAGAAAAAATGAATATACCTATACCTATTCCTAAGATTGCCCACCATTTGTTAAATTCTTTGGGCCTTTGTTCCGAATTATTATGTGCTTCTTTGGTCACGATTTTTTTGAAAAATTTTTTTAAATCAATTAATAATAAAATTATGAATGCTATAGTTAAAAATTTTCTAAATATTTTGTTATATTTTTATTATTAATTATTGGATCAATTTTAACTAGGAAGTTTAACTGTTAATTGTGCCACTTATATTGCAAATAGCTAATCTGGAGGAGATCGCCTCTGCATGACGCCACCATTGATAGCCTCCTACCCAAGCACGGGAAGGTAAATGCCCCATTGGTGCAGAAAGATGAAATTTTAAATCCATATAAGGATCGTGAGGTATATTAACTGTCCAACCTACTGTAGTACAAAACTTGCCATAATCTTCTTTAACCATTTCATAAATTTGTTTTTGAACACTAAAACCAAATCTACCTTTACTATATTTATTCCATAAGTTATCAATAGTTTGTAAATCTTCACAGGGTAATTTTTCTATTTCATTTACGTGCAGAAAACTTCTAGCAGATTTACCAAATATTTGACAAAGAATTTTCCATGTTTCTTCATCGGCTGCTTGCCATTTTTTCTGAGCTAATAAATCTCGCAATTTGCGATAATCTATTCCTGCCTGAGAAACGAAAGTATCAGGAGTAGAATTGTTATTAATATTAAAATTAGCTAAAAATTTTTCTATAAATGAAGTAGATTTAGGTGGTGGTGGAGTTTTAGTTTTTATCGGGGCTGGTTTTGGTACATCGATCGCCTGTAAAACTTCTGCGGCAGATTTATAACGTTTACTAAGGGCATTTTCTAACATTTTATCTAAAATATTACCTAGTTTATAACTTACTTGAGTTCCTGGCGGCAAAAAATCCCGCCATGCCCAGCGATCGTTTATAATATCAAACATATTTAATGGGGATATTCCTGTCATTAAATAAATACAAGTTACTCCCAAACTATACACATCACTAGCAAATATTGCCTTGCCTTTAATTTGTTCAGGTGACATATATTCGGGACTACCGATAATTGTTCCAGTTTTGTTTATATCTGCATTGGCGATTACTTTAGCAATACCAAAATCAATAATAAATAAAGTATTATTTTCACTATTACGGATAATATTAGCTGGTTTAATATCGCGGTGAATAATATTATGTTCGTGGATAAATTGCAGCACTGGTAATAAATTTTTCAGTAATTCCCAAATTTTGTCTTCAGAAAAAACTCCTTTTTGTCTTAATTCTTGTCCTAGAGTTAATCCAGGAACTAAACTTTGGACTAAATATAGTTGTTGATTTTCCTGAAAATGAGCAAGTAAACTAGGTATTTGGGGATGATTACCTAATTCTTCTAAACGCACTGCTTCTTTATAGAATAAATTTACAATTTTTTTATAATTTTCCGTATCGTTGCTACTAAAATATAGTTGTTTTACTACACATTTAGACTTAGAAGGCATATCCTCATCAATAGCTACAAAAGTTCTACCAAACCCACCTTTACCTAAGATTTGAATAGCTTGATATCTATTTTTGAGAAATAGGGAAAAACCGCAATTTTGACAAAATTTATCTGTATCTGAGTTGGCTGGATTGTCACATTCAATATTAAAACAGTAACGCATAGTATTTAATTACATAAAATGGGTAATATGTATATTTAATTGTGTTGTAAAGCTAGAATTAATTTAACTTAAATTTAACTAGGATTCATTTTATGACACCGGATTATTTAAATTATGTACATATTATTGTAAATCTAAAAATTTGTATTATTTATCTTCCTTGATACAATTTGATAAAGTAATTATCAGATTTTTTATAATTTAGAAATGCTGGGGGAGATCGACGGCAAAATGCCAAGATCGAAACATTGTCTACCCGAATTATTTTCGGCACTATAGGTGTACAAATTCTGGAAAATACCTAGAGTTTTTATATCACAAGAAAAGAGAAAAGGAATAGACAAATGGGTGGTGTAAATACTAAAAAAGATAAAATCTTGGCGATCGGTCTTTTGGGAGATAATTTTTTGAATTTGGTTTTGGTAGGAATTCAAGAAAGAAAGACATTCACTTTTTTTAATTAAGGGAATTTTTTGGCAGTTAGCTTTAGCCAACTCAGTAAGTTTAGTAAATGCATAAGCATTATATACGGCTGGGTTGGGATTAGTCATGGCCATTGCTATGCCCAATGCTGTTAAACCCACTCCCCCAACAATTGCCCCAACTTGGACATATTTCATAAAATGGCCACACCTATAAAGTTTAACAACGGGCTAATTGATGCCCATTTTTTAGCTTAACTGAGAAATTTTAAAATTTTTCTGAAAACTACTAGATCAAAAAATAAAAAAATGCTATATTAAATTTTGCAATGGCGAGCGTAGCCAAGTGGTTAAGGCAGTGGATTGTGGTTCCACCACTCGTGGGTTCGAGTCCCATCGTTCGCCCTCTAATTAATTGTTTTATAAATTTTTTCAGTTTTTAGCTAAATTACTTATTTATATTATTTTCCTTATAATTACCTTATGGTTATATATAATAAAGGTAATTAAAATTTAAAATCTAATCAGCAAGTATTAGGCTAAATCTAGCCATCAACTTTCCCAAAAATTTAATTTTTGGTTATATAATATTACCCTAAAATTCAATTTACCAGAAAAAACATTTTTGATTACAAATTAAAATTAAGATTAGGCTTTGCCTTGTGCTGGAAAACGGACTATAAAAGTTGAGCCTTGATTAACTTCACTGGTGACAGAAATATTACCACCCAGAATATGACATAAACGTTTACTAATAGCTAAACCTAAACCTGTACCACCATATTTACGGGTAGTGGAAGCATCTGCTTGGATAAAGGGTTCAAAAATACGATTTATCTGCTCTGTTGTCATGCCAATACCAGTATCAGATACACGAAAAACCATCCAAGCTTTCGGACTAGAAATAGGGGTATTATCATCTTCATCATATAGTATTTCTTCAGTATCGATTTCTCGATTTACTGACAGAGTAATTACTCCTTTTTCTGTAAATTTAGCGGCATTACTAAGCAAATTTAAAAGTATCTGGCGTAATTTCGGTAAATCTGAATACATCGGACTGATCGATTCTGGATATTTTACTTCTAAAGTATTGCCATTTTTTTCTATTAAGGGTTGAGCAGTAGATGTTACCTCTTGTATTAGTTTATTTAAATCTATAGCTTCTAAATAAAGAGTTACATAACCGGCTTCTATTTTAGAAAGATCCAAAATATCGCTAATCATATCCAGGAGATGTGTACCAGCAGTTTTAATTTTTTCTAAGTCGGAAACAAATTCAGTTTCTCCCAATTCTTCGGCTTCTTCTCGTAATATTTCACTATAACCAATAATAGCATTGAGAGGTGTTCTAAGTTCGTGACTCATGTTAGCTAAAAATGCACTTTTAGCTCGGTTAGCTGTTTCGGCTTTGTCGGCAGCATTTTGTAATTGTTGGGTGTATTCTGCTACTCGTTGAATTAAATGATTAAGGGAAACGGTTAAAACCCCAACTTCATCGGCGGTAGTTACGGGTGCTTGTAGTTGAAAATTTGAATCTTCAGTTACTTTCTGTGCAACTTTAGTGGTAGTTTCTAAGGGGTGAGCGATTGCCCAACTTGTATAACTAATTAAAATTGCAGCTATGGCTACGGATAGTAGTAGACTGGTTAATAAAATACTTGTTGATATGCTTTCAGCTTGTTGATAGGCTTTAAATCCTCGATCGGTTCGGGCGCGAAATTGCTCTGCTAATATTGCTGATTCGGCGGAGAAATTATTTAATTGTTCCACTACGGGACTGGTAGCAAAATTTCTCATTATTTGTTGCGATCGCTTCAAATCGGCGGTTTTTATCTTTAATGGTTCAATTTGCTGCACTACGCTTTTAAACTGTTGTGAATATTTGCTAATTACTTCTCCATAAACTTCTGTTAGTTTTTGTAATTGTTCGTTTTCTTGTTGCCGTAAAGGCTCTTTAACTACATCTATAGATACAAATTTTAATTGCGACAAAATATTATTAACTTCATTGATATTTGCAAATAATTTGGATTTTTCTATATTAAAATTTCGTGGTTGTAACCCTATTATATTAACCACGACTTGTTGTTGAAATTTGGTTTGCCATACTACTTGATTGAGAGTTGTGAGTAAATAGGTTTTTTCTATATCCCTAGCTAAATCTTCTTTGACTTTATTTTTGTAAGAGCTTTCCATAAATCTGCCAGTAATTGCACCAAAAATTGCTATGCTAATTGCTAAGGCAGAGCCAAAACTAATTTTTTGCCTAATACTTAAGCGATTGAATAGCCCTTTTAACCAAATTTGCGGAAATTTTTTTGTTGGGTTATCTGAATTAGAAATAAAAGACATTTTTTTACTATCGCTAGAGAATCTATAATCTGGACAATCCAGATCCAGGATGGCACAGTTATTACTATTAATATCTACAGTAGTCTCCATACTAATCTCAGAAATAATAATGAAGTTAGTAATTTTGGCCTACTGCTGTTATTTTTACTTTCCTGTCCCTATAAAAATTTACGGTCAAAGGAATAAAATGTTTTTACCATCAGCTTTTAAACAATATTCCGGAAAGTTTTGAGATAAACGACTAAAAACTTTTTTCTCGTTATCAATAATAAAATTTCCAAAGTATTGTTAAGAGAATTTTAATATTATCTGAATTAAAATAAATTTTGCCCAAATTTTAGTAAATTTGGGTGCTAATGACTAAATATGCTGATAATTAATCTATAAGCATAGGCTTTATAGCTTACACTCAGATAGATTATTGCCTATCAGGATTATTTTTCCATAAATATAATAAATAATCAGGAAAAGTTTGTCGTTTTCCAACTAACTTAACCAGAATAAACCGCCTAAAATGGTAATTGTACCAATTAAAGCAATCCAGATAAAAAGATTATCTTTGGCATTTTCTTGGGTAAGATGCATTGGTTCTATTATAAATTTTGATTCTTTTGGTTTTTGACTTTTTTTAGTAGATGATGCACTTACCTGGGCAGGCTTGGCTTGTGTGTCGTCAAGGGTACTTAAGTCTGGAATTTTAGTTAGCCATTCCGGACGGCTTTTTAGCTGGGGTGCTTCCAAAATAAATAAAATTCGCTTGCTTTTTTGGCGGGTTTCTAAATGAGGATGACGGGTTAGTAGTTTACAAAGGGCGATCGCCTCTTTTCGCATTCCTGCTGCTTCATACGCCGTTACTAGCCACATTTGTATTTCACCACCGAGGGAAGTGTTTAATTCTATTTGACTGGTGGCTGCTTCTAAGCGATCGACTGCTTGCCGATACTGGCCCCGCTCAAAGGCTGCTTTACCTGCTTGATATTCGGTTTTATATTTGTCTGGTTTTTTGTCTATTTCTAAATTGTCTATATCTGATTTTTTGCTGGTTTCTTTTGGTTCTTGCATGGTTTTTTGTCTGCTTACCTGACATTATTTTACTTTAATATATAACTCATAAATTAGGGAAATTTATGTTTTATATTGTCAATAAATAAAATTTATATTTTATAGGATAAAGGAGTATTTTAATTTATTTGTAATATTGGCAGATTATATAGGTATTCTTCCAGCTTCTTTTAATCCTTT
>CAWUOF010000017.1:0-18041 GCA_963923765.1 uncultured bacterium
TGGGCTCGGAGATGTGTATAAGAGACAGTCTTTGTAAATTTCGGAAAAATAATTTTTCTCATCTTTAGTTAAAGAACCTCCCCAAGGCGGATTTCCCACTACTATATCAAAACCCGCCTTCTCATTCCAACTGGCATTTTCCAAATCAATAAACACCTCTGGAAACTCTAAATCCCAATGAAAAAAACGTTTCTCCTCAGCTAATTTTTGCGCCGCCTCATATACTGTTTTATCAATATCCTTCATCTTTTCAGGATTAGCTGTAATAGCATCTACACCTAATCTCTCTAAATAATTCTTAGCCTGTTTAACTCCAAAAAATTGAGACACATAAACAGCTAACAAACGCTTATAAGGTTTGGCGGCTTCATCAAAGGAACGAAATAACCTTTCACTTTGCTCAACTTCGGCAAAAGTAGCATCACTTAAAACACTGACACCGCGCATAATTTCTGCTGCTTTCAATAACCCTACAAACGGACCAGTTAATAAACTTAATTGTCCGCTTTCTTCTTGTGTCATTTTGGCTTCGGCTTCTTTTGCTGTCGTACCAATTAAGGAATTTCCACAGCGTAAATGATGGTCTAAAAAACTCAAGGGTGCGCCAATAGTAAAGGAATGTAACCATAAACTCACCTTGGCTAATTCTACCGCCATTGGGTTTAAATCTACACCATAAATACAACGTTTCATTACTACCCGTTGCAAAAGTTGAGTAGGTTCTAATTTATCCCCATTAATCCTTATTCCCTGCTGTTGTAAGTTTTCTAAAATACTTTCGCGGGTTTTATCTAACATTTCCAAAACGGGATTATGTTCGGGATATTGGGTTAAAATCCCGATTAATTCATCGGTTAAATAATCAACAGCTTCTACTAAAAAATGACCGCTTCCCATCGCCGGGTCGCAAATTTTAATATCTAGTAATGTACTTTGGGCTTCTCTTTCTAGGCGTTGTAATTTTTTTCGCAAGCCGTTAATACTTTGCACCCCTAACCGTTTATCTTGCATTTGATTATGCAAGTCGGAAATTTCCGCCATTAGTTCACTAAATCGCGTTTGTCGCTGTTCTAAAATGGGTTTTATGGTATGACTAACAATGTATTTAACAATATATTCTGGAGTATAATAAGAACCTGTTGCTTTACGTTCGCCTTTATCATTTTCTAGGTGTACGGATACCTGTAGGGGCGGGTTTTTGCCAGCTATCTGTGATGAGTCATAATTGGTTGGTGAACCCGCCCCTACCCCTGGGGGCGGGTTTTGGTTAGTTATCTGTGATGAGTCATAATTGGTTGGTGAACCCGCCCCTACATAATTAATGATGATTCGATATTCTAACAATCCTTCATAAATAGATCCTAATTGACGAACTCCTAAAAAACTATAATCAATGGGTTGTCCTTCAAATCTTGCGAGTTTATCTAAAACGGGTGCTAATATAGCATCAGTTATTTTGAATTGAAATAAAAAGTAATTAGCGGGGTATTCGATTTGTTGGGATTTTTGCTGAAAATCAAAGTGAAATAAACCGCCATTATAGCGAGGGACTTCTAAGCCGACATCACCGCGATCGACTATTTGAAATAAACTTAATAATTTATCATACATTCCTGTGGAAGTTTGACTTAATTTCTTTTGTTTTTCAATAATCTGAGCTACTTCTTGAGTTAATTTTATTAAACTATGATCGCGATAATCGCTATCAATGGGTAATAAGTTTCTCGCTTCAGCATATAATAAAAATAATAGTTTATATAGAAAAGAAAGGGTAGCTTCATAAACCTGTGCTGATGTTACTGTTTCTCCCCGGCGATTGGCATCACTAACAAATCCTCCTGCTAAATCAGGAAAAATGGAATCAAATACTAAGGCTTTTAACTCATTCCCTACTCTCGTTGCATAAATATTACTACCTTCTCGTACTCTTTCTAAAAAATTCTTACCTTGAGCATCTTTAATAAAGGCTTCCTGGCGAAAAAACAGCCAGAAATATTTAAATTCTTCTAAATCTTCTGTTTGTAAAATATCGACTAAATCAATATGATAAAATTCGGTAGCTTTAGAAGAAGCTAATCGATAATATAATCGCCATTCTCGACCATTGGTTAAAATTCCCCAATCTACACTTGTACCAATAAGATAGTTAGTAATTTGAAAGGAAGGGTTTTCATTTTTATAAATATCCCGTTTATCGTTAGCAGAAACTTTACTTAAGGGACGTTCCCAATATTTGGCTTCAGCAATAGCCACTACGCGATTATAAAAGGCAGTTTCATTATCTTTTAAAGTATAGGCAAAATCACGATCGCTTTCATTATTAAATAAAGCATAATCCGGTCTTTCGGCTCTTCCCTTACCGCGAGTTGTCACCTGGGTAATATAACTAAATCCTAGAAGCTTTAAAACCGGCTTAATAAATTCTTCTTCTGTTTGGTCTTCATTTAATGTTGGTAATAAATCTTGTTTAGAAATATAAAGTTTTTTTAACTTTTGGAAATCAGCAGCAAGATTTACTTGCCATTCTGGGCTGGCTTGTATGCGATATTGTAGATAATGTTGGGAAAATAGAGGTTTATTTGGTTTTTGACTATCCATAGCGAAACCCGGAAGTTTTATTATATATTTCCATTTTAATAGAATTTAGCCAGTAGAAACCAGCTAAAATTATAGCAAATCATAAAAAAATATTAAATAAATATTAAATTTTATCAACCTCTTAAATATATTAAAATTATTAACATTACTAATCTTTTAGATATCGAAAAAGTGTGATTATTTTTCAATAATTTTTCAATAATTTTTCAATAATTTTTCAATAATTTTAACTAACCTCTCAGAAACCGGGTTTCTCCAAGAATTTTTAGAATAAGATTTCTCGTTCTTTTATATCAATGTCCGATTAATTTATCTCGCAAAAGTTTAATTTTATCACGATATTTTGCTGCCTGTTCAAACTTCAGATTTTTTGCCGCTTCCTGCATTTGTGCTTCTAGTTGTGTAATCACATCAGGTATATTTTCTAAAGATAACTCATCAGGGCGATCGCACACTTCCTGCAACTGCTGAGAATTTAAACCTAAAATTGTTAAACCTATTGGAAACTATTGTTTTAGCATTCCTAAATAATTGCTTTTGCCGTCACCATTTCAGAAATTAATTGCGAAATTTTTTTCTGGATACTTAAAGAAGTCGAATCTATCAATTCGATATACCTTGGTAACATCGCTTCATAAAACAAATCATCTTCTTGACAGGTACGTATTAATATAGCTTTTATAATCTTTTTTGACCTAGTTGCCCTTGTGAGTTTATCGGCAACATCCATAACTGTTTCCGTACTACGTTGCACCCTTACCGGAATCAATAAATCAGTATTTTCAGTTTTTAAAAAAGCATCAATTCCGGCATTACGTTGAACAGGGATAAAATCTAATCCATCCAAAATTGATAAAGCATTTTTATCAACATTAATATAGGCATTACGTCCTTTTTTTAAAACAGCAGATTCTGTTTTTATAGGTGTTTTTAATCTATTTTGTGATAAAAAAACGGCTTCTTCAGAAATATCAATACCAATCGATCGCCTACCTAAAAGATTTGCTGCTACTAGAGTTGTTCCACTACCACAAAAAGGGTCAATAATTAAATCACCTACATCAGTGGAAATCTCGATGATTCTTTCTAATAATAAAATAGGTTTTTGTGTAGGATAGCCTGTACGTTCTTTTGCTTTAGGATTAAGAAAAGGAATTTCCCAAACATCACTAAGTGGAACACCTTTTTTTTCTCCACCATATATAATATTACCATCGCGATCGGTAGCATAGACTGAAATACCATCTTTATCTTTTGCCCGAAGTTGGAGAATTTGATCTATATTTGTTGTTTCTGAATAATCACCATAGACTCGATTAAATTTATATCGATCGGTTTTTGAATAAAAAAATATTGTTTGATGCGCTGGTAATAATCCTTTAGCAGAGTTTGACCAACGTCGATATGTCCAGATAATTTCTGAGCGAAACTGGTCATATCCAAATATATCATCTAGTAAAGTGCGTAGTAAAAAATTGGCATTAGTATCACAATGAACAAATATAGAACCAGTATCTTTTAAAACGCGATGAATCTGTGTAATTCTAGCTTTCATGTATTCTACATAATCGCTAAAATTATTCCAAATATCGGTAAAACTAAACTTTTTTTGTCTATTGCGTGCAACGGCAGAATGATTTTTATTGGTTAAAAATGGCGGATCTAGGTATGCCATATCAACAGAAGCATTTTCAAGTTGATTTAAAATTTCCAGGCAATCACCATGTATTACTTGATTTAATAGGTTTTTCATTACTCTCCTGTGATTATTTCGATTGCAATTTCTTCGAGAATTTTTTTTAAGTCAATAGCAGTTTTATTTTGGACATAACACCATGCATCATCTCCATAGTAATACTCTCCGCCGACACCTTTATAAACTGTTTTGAGTGTTTCTTGTATTCGGATAGCTTGCGATCGATTTGGATAATAAAACATGATTCTGATAGGCGTGTAACCAGCATCAGAAATCACCTTAATTCTTGTGTGTTCCTTTGTAATGTGATCACCATCTGTGGTGGCATCTTTCCACTTAATTTCTAGTGCATCATTTTCTACAAGACAATCAATTTCAAAAGTTTTTGGTCTTTTACCATGAGTATTCGGAATTTTTAAAGAATTGGAATTAGGAAAACCTTCTTTAAAACAAATTTTTGTAGCTTCTTCCAGAAATGAACCAGCATATTTATAAAGAAATCTACCTTTATTTTGATACTCATCAATCAACTTACCTTCTTTTTTGCTAATGCCCAGTACCTGATAAATTAAATAATGAGAAACATCATCCGCTTCCATTTCAATTAAACGTTTGTCGATCGCTTTAATTAAACGCTGACGATATTCCTTGGCAAGTTGTTTTATTTTTTCTGCTGTTTTCATTTGTGTTATTTATTAAGAATGGTTAATATTATAATTTTTTTGAGTTTATAATTAAATACACATTTATAAAAAATAAACATTTGGTTATTTATCAATGTCCGATTAATTTATCTCGCAAAAGCTTAATTTTATCACGATATTTTGCTGCCTGTTCAAACTTCAGATTTTTTGCCGCTTCCTGCATTTGTGCTTCTAGTTGTGTAATCACATCAGGTATATTTTCTAAAGATAACTCATCAGGGCGATCGCACACTTCCTGCAACTGCTGAGAATTTAACCGCCGGGAAACATCTAAAAACGCTAAAATTGCATTACTAGATTTTTTAACTATAGGCTGTGGCGTAATATTATTTATTTTATTATACGCCATCTGAATCCCTCGTCGTCTATCAGTTTCCTCTATAGCTTTCCTCATGCTATCTGTTAAATTATCAGCATAAAGTATAGCTTGTCCGCGAATATGACGGGCAGCCCTGCCAATTGTTTGAATTAAAGAACGTTCCGCCCGTAAAAATCCTTCTTTATCCGCATCTAAAATTATCACTAAAGAAACTTCCGGTAAATCTAAACCTTCCCGCAATAAATTAACACCAATTAATACATCAAAATTCCCCTGACGTAAATCTTGGATAATTTCAATACGTTGTATGGCTTGAATTTCTGAATGTAAATAACGCACCCGAATTTCTCTTTCTTGTAAATACTCGGTGAGATCTTCTGCCATGCGTTTAGTTAAAGTAGTAATTAACACTCGTTCCTGTTTATCTATACGGGTTTTAATTTCTGCTAAAATATCATCTATTTGTCCTGTAGTTGGACGTACAAATATTTCTGGATCTACTACACCAGTCGGGCGAATAATTTGCTCAACTATTTTACCTTCTGATTGTTCTATTTCCCAGTCTCCAGGAGTAGCAGAAACAAAAATACATTGATTTACCTTTTGCCAAAATTCATCAGCTTTTAAAGGGCGATTATCGGCGGCACTTGGTAAACGAAAACCATGTTCAATTAAGACTTGTTTTCTAGCTCGATCGCCGTTATACATTCCCCGAATTTGCGGTACAGTTACATGAGATTCATCTATTACCAATAACCAATCTTTGGGGAAATAATCTATTAAACATTCTGGCGGTTCTCCCGCATTTCTTCCTGCTAGATAACGAGAATAATTTTCTACTCCATTACAATATCCTATTTCCTGTAACATTTCTAAATCATAACGAGTGCGTTGTTCCAGTCGTTGTGCTTCTAATAATTTCCCAACTTGACGCAATTCTTCTAAACGTTCTTCTAGTTCTTTTGCAATAGCTTCACAAGCTGATTCTAATTTATCTTCGGGAGTAACAAAATGTCGGGCTGGATAAATATTTAAAGCATTTACACTTTGGATAATTGACCCCGTTACTGGGTCAATATAACGAATAGCATCTATTTCATCACCAAAAAATTCTATTCTAATAATTCGATCTTCGTAAGCAGGGCCAATCTCTAAAATATCACCACGAACCCGAAAACGTCCTCGACCTAATTCTGTATCGTTACGGGTATATTGTACCGAGGCTAAATCTCTCAGTATTTGCCTTTGATTTATTTCTTCTCCTACGCGAAAAGGTATAGCAGCTTTTAGGTATTCCGCAGGCATTCCTAAGCCATAAATACAACTAATGGAGGCAACTACAATAACATCTCGGCGTTCAAATAATGATCTAGTGGCTGAGTGGCGCAGCATATCTATTTCATCGTTAATTGCGGCGCTTTTTTCGATATAGGTATCGGTTTTGGGGAGATAAGCTTCGGGTTGGTAATAGTCGTAATAACTAATAAAGTATTCAACGGCATTGTTAGGGAAAAATTCTCTTAATTCGTTGCATAATTGTGCCGCTAGGGTTTTATTATGGGCTAAAAGTAAAGTAGGTTTACCAATTTTTTCTATTGTGGCGGCGATGGTGTAGGTTTTTCCTGTACCTGTTGCACCTAAGAGGGTTTGGCAGCGATGATTAGCTGTTAGGTTAGTAACTAATTGGGAAATAGCATTAGGTTGATCGCCTGTGGGTTGAAATGGTGCTTGTAAATGAAAATTTGCCATTGTAATTTGTAATTTGTAATTTGTAATTTTGATAGAAAAATCAGGTTATTGGGTATATTTTATATTTAAATTAATTTTACCATTGCTGTCGGTTTAATTTGGGTGCATCTCCAAAAAATAGTATTTTTAGCAAATATCTATAATTTTGATTGCTATTCCCATAAACGCGAAGGGCAACGTTGTATTTAATATTTTTATATGATGATAGTCGATCGCCAGATTTTATATACTATTCCAAATTTTTTTGTCTACTGGGTGGCCAATAGATTCTAACTGCTTTACCTATAATTAATTCTGCTGGCACAAAACCCCAGTAATAACTATCATAACTATTATTACGATTATCACCTAAAACAAAATAGGAATTATCAGGTACTTTTATCGGCCCGTATTGATATTTAGGAGCTTCATTTATATAATTTTCTTTTAATAATTTGTTGTTAATATAAACTTTAGCATTAGTTATTTCCACCGTATCTCCTGGTAAACCAATAATCCGTTTAATCATGGGATTTTCTATACCTTGTTTACGGATAATTTCTGTGGGTTTAAAAACGATTATATCGCCACGTTTGGGAGAATTGGTGCAATAAGCTCGCTTATCTATGATTAAATAATCATTGATTTGTAAGGTGGGAATCATTGCCCCCGATGGAATATAACGGGCCTCAAAGCGATCGCGCAAAGTCTCTACAGGCTGAGAACATAAGGCCGGAGTAGCAGCGATAATGGTAGCCGTAGATACATTAAGCAGGGAAGCTAGGGACAGCATATAAACTATTAAACTATCAAGTTCGGGACAAGGTTAAATAAAATTTTTGGTAAAAGCTTTCTGAATTCACATTTTCTTATATCCAACTATTGCAGAAATTTATAGTAATATAACCTTTTTTAAAGATAAACTAAAAATAATCCCAAAAATTGCGGCTTTGGATTCTCCCTAGCTATTGGTAAAATTCATAAAAATACAGAGGTCATTAGATTATGAGCGATTCTCAGCCAAATGGCGAAAATTTAACGCCTGTTGATAGTATAAATAATCAGGAAAAATCAGCAGAAAGTAGTACCAAATTAGCCCTTCGTAGCCATCAGTCTACCACTATTATAGTAGGCAACCGTCCGATCGCCCCAACTACCCTAGTAATTCGCGATACGGTAAAAGATGGGGGAATGCGGCCAATTTTTGCCAGTGATTTAGAAATTACTGATACAATAAACTCGGCTGGAAATCGTCCCATTACTGCCAGTAATTTAAAAATAGTAGAATCTATAAATATTATGGGAATTCGCCCCATAGCTGCTAACACTTTTGAGATTGCTGAAACTATTAATATGATGGGAATGCGTCCCATCGGCGCTAGTACATTAAAAATGTCGGAAACAATTTTAATGTCTGGCATACGTCCGATCGCTTCTAATGAAATTGATGATAGTGCAGTTTTAATGGGTTATTTAGATTAATAATAACCAGATTATAACTAACCCAGTCTATAAAAAGGCTGGGTTTTTGCTGAGATGTATTTTTAAGTAAATATTCTGATTGTTAAGAAAATAATTTGATGTATAATATAAAACTAATGGAATTACTAGCCATAGAAACTAAATTAAGGTTTTATCTGGAAATAAATAGTTAAGTATATATTTACATAAAAAATTGTAGGAAATCTCAAAAATATGGAAGAAATAGAATTAGGTGAACATACACTACACTTACAAGAACAAGTAAACGAAGTAGTGGAAGAACTTAAAGAAGTTGGCAAATTAAGAGAAGAAATTCATCAACAGCAACAGGAAGAACATCAAGAAAGAAACTGGTTAAATAGAGTAGCTGTATCTACAGGAATTTTTTCGGCTTTAGCTGCTATAGCTGCCATGCAAGGTAATTATTTAGCTAATGAAGGAATGCTAGGGCAAATACAAGCTAATGATCAATGGACTAGCTTTCAAGCTAAATCTACAAAACGTCATGTTGATCAATCTTCTGTAAATATTTTACAAGCATTAGGAAAACCTATTCCTGCTAATATTAATGAGGAAATTAACCGCTATGAAAAAGAACAAAAAGAAATTCAAATTCAAGCTAAAAATTTAGAAGCAAAAGCTACAATAGATATAGAACGCCATGAATTATTTGCCTCTAGCGTTGCGGCTTTACAAGTAGCTATTTCCTTGGGGGCTGTAGCTACTTTAGTGCGGCGGCGAGGAGTTTGGTATTTAGGATTAGGAATTGCTTCGATCGGCTTGGCTTTAATAATTTGGGGGACTTATCCAGGTTTTCATGGCTCAGAAAAAATATCTCATGGTGCGGCTTTGAAAAATAATTGATTTATTTAATAAAACATGGAATCTTTGCTGAAGTTATAAACTGTTATGTTATAAAATTTACTATTTTTATGACATTTTTATGATATTATTAGTTGTCATTATCGGTAATTTACAGCTATTTTCAGGTAAATAAACCACAAATCGACCTCTCTGGTAAACCTCTCTCCTGCAAGGAGAGAGGCTTTGATTTACTCCCCTTCCCTACCAGGGAAGGGGCTGGGGGTTAGGTCTAATAAGGCTCAAATACATAAAAACTGCTGTAAAATACATAATACGGTAGAATATTGGTACATTTGCAGCCCTTAATTTGCGAGTTGATTTTATGCGTTGGTTTCGTTTTATTTCCCTGGCGATGGCTAGTTTATTAGTGTTTTGTATAGCATTAATCGGGTGTTCAAAACCTGTATTTTCAGAAAATACTAAACCACCTAGCCCAGAATTAAAAGAGCAAGTATTACAAATTATTCGCGAAAATCCTGAAGTAATTTTAGAATCTGTACAAGCCTATCAGCAACAACAACAAAAGAAAATACAACAGGCGCGGCAATCATTTTTAGAGCAAATGAGTACCAAACCAGCAACAGTAATTGCTGAGTCACCCATAACAGGTTCTCCTGATAAAAAAATAGTTTTACTAGAGTTTTCTGATTTTCAATGTCCTTATTGCGCTCAAGCTTATAAAACAGTAAAACAGTTTATGGCTAAACATAAGGATAAAGTGACCCTAACCTATAAACATTTACCTTTGATTCAAATTCATCAAGAAGCAATGCCGGCAGCTAAAGCAGCTTGGGCAGCACAACAACAGGGGAAATTCTGGGAATATCATAATGCTTTGTTTGAGCAACAGGATAAACTCGGAGAAGATTTGTATGTAGCGATCGCCAAAGAACTTAAACTAGATTTAAACAAATTTAACCAAGATCGCCAAAGCGCTAAAGCCGAAACCGCCATTAAAAAAGATACTGATTTAGCTGCTACTTTAGGTATTAATGGCACACCTTTCTTTTTAATGAATGGGCAAGCTTTAACAGGTGCGATCGAACTTTCCGAACTAGAAAAAATTCTCGCTAGTATTACCAAAACACCCTAATTACTAATTTTCTCAACTATTGCTGAAAATAAGTAATTAAATAAGGCGTGCATTATTGAGAAATGCACGCCATAGTAATTTTTGGTTAGACTTAATTTAAGTTAACTTTATACAGTAGCTAACTCAGGTTGTGGACGTTTACTATTACGAATAGCGCTAATTTCTTCAGCATAATCTTTAGCTTTAAACACGGCAGAACCGGCAACAATGGCATTAGCGCCAGCTTCCAGAACTTGCCAAGTATTATTCCGCTTCAGACCGCCATCAACTTCGATCCAAGGATCTAAACCGCGTTCATCACACATTTGGCGTAACTTGCGAATTTTGGGTAATATAGCCGGAATAAAGCTTTGACCACCAAATCCGGGGTTAACGCTCATAATTAGCACCAAATCGCACACCTCTATCACATATTCAATTAATTCTAAAGGAGTGGATGGGTTAAGAACTACACCAGCTTGTTTACCTAGTTCTTTAATTTGGCAAAGAGTACGGTGAAGGTGGGGGGAGGCGGTATGTTCAGCATGAACAGAGATAATATCTGCCCCGGCTTTAGCGAAGTCTTCTACAAATTTTTCAGGTTCCACTATCATTAAATGAACATCTAATGGTTTAGTGGTAACGGGGCGAAGTGCTTCAACAATCAGTGGACCGATGGTAATATTAGGAACGAAACGACCATCCATGACATCTACGTGAATCCAATCTGCCCCGGCTTTATCCACCGCTCGCACTTCTTCTCCCAGGCGGCTAAAATCGGCTGATAATATTGATGGAGCAATAACGATCGGTTTTTGAGATGGGGTTGTGGTCATGGCTGTAAATATTCTCCTGCTGCCTCTTTGGTATTAAGTTTAACAAAATTTTTAGAAATTCTTAATTTATTTAATCCTATTTTGGAGAAACTAACTTGGTAGTGCGACATATTTGCCAAAAATTTTTCAGATTTTCTGGGCTGATATTAGGCGTAACTATAGCTGGGATATGTGGACCAGCGATCGCTGCCCCAGATTGGTTGGGAGAAGCGGGTATAGATGCCCTGCGATTACACCAAGCCCCCTATAATTTACTGGGGCGAAAAATTGCCATCGGCCAAGTAGAAATTGGTAGGCCAGGACAATTTGGTTTAGATAAACCCCTATCTCGACGGCGATCGCTGGATGTAACACAAGTATTTTGGCGCGATCGACCTGCTAAAACCGGCTCTAATCTTGATGGCCATGCCTCCCAAGTAGCTAACATAATGATTAGCAAAGATAAACGTTTTCCTGGAGTTTCTCCAGCCGCCAGATTATATTCTGCTGCTATTGGGGTAATCCGAAAAGGTGGTCAACCCCAAGAATGTCTTACCACCCAATATATAGCCATGCAAAATGGCGGTGATGTGCGAGCAATTAATTTTAGTTTTGGTGAATCCCTTGAAGAAGATACCCGCCCAAATCCTATTTTAGATGGCAATGCTTTACTAACACAATGCATAGACTGGTCAGCCCGTGTACATAATGTTTTATATGTTATTGCTGGTAATCAAGGTAAGGGCGGTATTCCCATTCCCACTGATAATTTTAATGGCATAAATATAGCTTTTACCATGCGTCGAGATGGCGTATTTAGAAAAGTTGATTTTGCTAATTTAGGTAGTATTTTTTCTGGGAAATTACAACGTTTACAAGGAAAAGAAGGCAATATAGATGGGCGTCGATCGGTTAATTTACTCGCCCCTGGTAGTAATCTGTTTTTGTTAGGAATAGATGGTAAAGTTACTAAAGGTAGTGGTACCAGTTTTGCGGCTCCCCACGTTACCGGTACAGTGGCTTTATTACAGGAATATGGAGATAAACAGCTTAGAAATAAACAGCCTAATTGGAGTCTTGATTCTCGTCGTCACGAAGTAATGAAGGCTGTTTTAATTAATTCTGCTGATAAAATTAAGGATAATGGGGATGGGTTATTGTTGGGAATGACTCGTACTATTATCGACCAACAAAACCGTGATTGGTTAGTTTCTGAGGCTTTTTCTAGTCGGGATATTCCCCTAGATTCTCAAAAAGGTGCTGGTCAGTTAAATGCTTTTCGTGCTTATCAGCAATTTAGCTCTGGTCAATATTCTCCTGATGCCCCTGTTGCTCCTATTGGTTGGGATTATCGATCGGTTACGGCTAATGGTAATAATTCTTTTCGAGATTATGTTATTAATCAACCTTTGAAAGAGGGGAGTTTTGTTGCTATTACTTTGGTTTGGGATAGATTAGTGGAGTTAAATGATAGTAATAATAATGGGGAATATGATTTGGAGGAAACCTTTATCGATCGCGGTTTAAATCATTTAGAACTTTATCTGATGCCTGCTAATAGTAATAATATTAATGATGCTGTTTGGTCTTCTGTTAGTGCAGTGGATAATATCCAGCATATTTTCCATCAAATTCCTAAAGGCGATCGCTATAAAATTCGTGTTTTATATCGTCAACAGGTTAATCAGCCTAGTCAACCCTATTCTTTAGCTTGGTGGACTGTTCCTCAGCGTTAATTATAGTGTTGATATATTAATTTTAGTAGAATATTATTAACTGCTATATGTAAGTTAAATTGGGGAAATTTTGTTAACCTTAATTAGGCTCATAGCGAAGAGAATACCAAACATAAATGTAGCGATACCTAGCCAACTAATAGTAAAAGCGTTTTCTTGATTTAATAATAACAATTGGCCGACTATAACCGGGCCGATTACATGACCAAGACGTTCCAGTAAGCGATAAACAGATGCAACAGTGCTTTTACCTAAAGTAGTAGCCGATTGAGAATCAGTGATATAGGTAACAATGGGTGCGTGAATAAAACCCTGAGATAATCCTAAAATTGTCATACCAGCAATTAATAGCAGAGTTGGCAAGTGGGAATAAAAAGGATTATTGATAATTTGATCTAAGCCGATCGAACCGATAATAAACAAGCCTAAGCTACTGCCTAAAGTACCCAAAAATAGAATATTACCAGTTTTACCAAATTTATCCACTAGGCGAGAAATATATCTGCTAGAAATTAAAACTCCGGCGGCATAAAACATTAAAATTTGTCCAATATCTTCTGGGGGATAATTTTGCCTAGATAGCAGTAATGGTAAAGCAAAAATTGTAACTCCAGTTAAGACAGCTTTAGCAGGTATGCCGATGAGTAACATAGAACTGACAAACTGTAAATCTTTTAATAATTGTAATAGATTATTATACCATTTATTTTCATAATTTTCTTCAGATTCTAAATAGGATTTTTCCGGTTTTTTTGCATGGGTGTCTGTAATTAAATATTGGATATAATACAAAGAAAATAAAGAAATTAATCCGCCGATAAAAAATACTGTTAAGTTTCCAGTATAAGTTACTAACAAAGAGCCGATCGCAGTACCGGAAATCATCCCACCATTATAGCTAAAAACGATAATAGCTGCACCTTGGGTTTTCTTTTCTGTTTGAGCAAATTCCAGAATGTAAGATTGCACACCAATATAAAGTAATCCCTGGCCAAAACCTGCTAGGGCACGAATTATAAACATTCCATAAAAATTAGTGATAAAAGCCATTAACAACATGGCTATAGCTGATAAAATTGCACCTATCAATAACAGGGTTTTTATTCCGTGAGATTGAGCATATTTACCAGCCGGAATTAAGGCAATAACAAAAAAGGCAAAATATACCGTAAATAAGGTAGAAACTAAACTAAGATTAGCACCAGATGCCGTAGCTAATTCCCGGAAATGTTGAGGTAAAAAAGAAGTAGCTAATCCTTCTACAAAAACCCCTAAAAAGTAAACAGGTTCAATGATATGTAATTGATAATCTGAGATAGTATTTTTGAGTAAATTAGATTTGCCTATAAATGACCTCATTACTTTATTAAATAATCCAGATAAAAAAGCCGAGGCAATAAATAGGACAAAGAAATTTTTAACACTACGCCAAAGTTTACTATAGATAATCTTTTTGGGAATGCCGACACGAACACCTATATTAAGGTTAATAGATTGCTCTTCCAGGTTTTGCAGTTTAATATCATATTCATATTGATCATTTTTGGATTGCCAATTTTTGCCAACCTGATTATAATCTGTATGTAAAGCAATAGTATTTCCTGTAGTTAAAGCAATCACGCTAATATCAGGATTAATAGTTTGAGTTTCCTTAATAATTTGGTCTAATCCTTCAAAATCTGAAAGTTCTAATCCAATTTCTAAGGCGGCATTTAAACGTTGACTTAGGGAGGTAGCTAAGGCTTTAGTTTTGCCTTGAATTCCTTCTGAATAAAGATTTACTAAGCTAAAAATAGTAATAGTAGCTACCGTAAAAAATATAATGCCGTAGGATATATCTACTAACCAGCTAGTTTCTTGATGTTCTAAAAAATGACATATTTGGATAAGTATGGCATATATTAATAAAGAAATGCCTATACTAATTTCTACTAAAATAAAATGAGAGTTAATATTAGAAGCGATCGCCTGTTTTGGCATAATCATTTCTAAATTACCTACAGTTTCAAATTTATTTCGCAGAGGTAATTCTACTTTATAGTAAGATTTATTTTCACTGATTTGATACCGACTATCTTTTTCTTGCATGGTACTGGCAATAAAATTAGCTTCTTTAATCAAAGCAATATTAATTCCAGTTTGAGCATTAGAAAAAGTTAGTTGCCCTTCTTCATTTATTACCTTTATTCCTGCTATCGACTTATCAGAATCTAATAGGGGTTGACTCAAGGGAGAAAATCCTGGAAACTGCTCTAATGGTAATCCTGCTATTAAAAAAGTTTCCATTGAATTTTTAATAATTTCACCCTGGGCTGTTAACTTATCTATTTCAAAGCGAGGATAAGTTCTGTAGGCTTCGGCTAAACCAACATATACAAGCATTAACAAGGAAAGTAGCAATACAAATACTGTGGCTACTATGTTGGTAAAACGTTTTTTGAGATTTAACCCTGAAAGCATAATTATTTTTTATTATTGGGTTGGAATAGGGATTATAATTTGGTAAATGCATTTAAACCGACAGAATATTACATCAAACTTCACCTCAGCTAAAATAGATAAAATTTTATAATTAATCAGGCTTCAAAATTGCATCATAACTTACTACTAAATAGTTATAACAAGGCAAAAATATGGTCAATATTTTTGGGAATACGGGAAAAAAGATAATCTAAGCGATCGGCAAAGATACTGATAATTAAATCTTCGTAAGACATTTTATACTCATCTAAACCAAGTGCTACTAAACTGCTAATACCAGGTTGAGGGCGCTTTAAATCTGGTTTAGGGTTAGCTTCCAAAACCGACAAAATGCCATCATTATCGGTGCGAATATCTATACGAATTAAAGATTGTAATCCTAAATGAGTATAAACTTTTTGAGATAATTGTAGTAAATCTTGTTTTAGTTTTAATTCTGCCTCGGTAATCAATTTGGCTCGATCGCCACTAATTGGTTTTTGATCCATTGATGTAAAAATCCTCTCTCCTGGTTCAAAAATTCTTTCTAAAGCAGAAAAAGCAAAAGGTTGATTTTTTTTATATAGCTTTCCGCCAATACAAGTAACATAACCGCCAACGGCTACACAAAATTCTCTTCCTGGTAAATATTTTTCCACCAAAACCATATTATCAGTAGCCTGATAAACACATTCCATGATATCTGGTAAATCAGTAACGCGATCGACTAGATAGACGTGCAAAGAAGCACGCCCAGAAACTGGTTTGACAATAAAAGGGCCAGAATAATCTCCAAAAGCCGCTTGAAAATTACTATCAGTAGGATTAAATTTTCCTTGGGGATAAGGGTGCCAGGTAAAAAAGGTAGCAGTTTTAACTTGTATTGCCAGTAATTCGCGTTTAAATATATGCTTATTATCGAGAATAGAACTGTATAAAGGATTATGTCCTACATAGGGAATTCCTAACATTTCTAATATGGCTGCACCATGACAAACAGGATTATAACCTTGCACACCGCCTGTATTTAACCAGGCGAGATGAATGTTATTTTTTTGTAAATTTTCTGGTAAATTCATGTCTTCAGGTATGAGAAAAACTTGCTGAAATCCCAGTTTTTTTAAAGTGTCTTGAATTTCTGCGGCAACGATTTTATAACTTTTCCAAGAGCGAGTATTATGGGTTTGGTAAATCACCGAATTTAAAGCAGTTTTATCGCCACCATAAATAACTGCTATTCGCAATTTACTAAATAATTTTTCGATATATTCTGGCAATAAACTAAAGTCGTAATGGTAATTTTGGTTGGGGTATTTTAAAGAATTGTTCATATTATTTGTTATGGAGTATTGTAATTGGTTTCCAGTCTGCATTCGGTGGGTTAGCGATAAAATTTACACATCGATCGATATACAGAGAAGATGGTAAATCTAAACCTCCTCTTAGCTCGATCGCTTGATAAAAAAACTCCATCGCTTTTGACCATTTTCTATTTTGATATAAAGTCATTCCTTCTTGAAAAAATTGCACCCATTCCCATTCTTGCCATGTTTCTATTTCATTTTTCATAGCCAATAATTCATAAATATTTAAACTCTCTTCTTTGCCATATACTGCCACAGTATCCAAAAACCGGACAAAGATATCATCCTTGGCTAATTTATAAGTTTCTTCACCTATCAAAATTTCTGTTCCATAAATTTTATTTAATGCTTCCAAACGACTAGCAACATTTACCGGATCTCCAATAGCGGTATAGTCCATTTTTTCTTCGGAACCAATATTTCCTACTAAAACGTTACCACTATTAATACCAATTCTTGCATGAAATAGCCATTTTCCTTGTTGTTGCCAACGCGGGCGACACTGGGACAAAGTTCTTTGGCATTCTAAGGCAGCACGACAAGCATCTTTAGCATGGAAATAATTATGAATAGGAGCGCCCCAAAATGCCATAATACAATCACCAATATATTTATCAATAGTTCCTTGATGTTGATTTATATTTTTAGACATCAGATAATAAAATTCTGCTAAGTGGGGAATCATTTCATTACCACTTTGTTCAAATAGTTTGGTAAAAGATACTAAGTCTAAGAAAAAAATAGTGAGAATTTTTTCTTCGCCTCCTAATTTTGCTTCCATGCCTTCTTGGATTAATGTGCGAACTAATTCTGTTGGTAAATAACGTTTAAAAGAAGCTAATCCCACACCCATTTGATCTATGGCTAGGGATAATTGATCTATTTCTTTAATAATTGAATGACAAGCTCTAATTTCTTCTAAATTAAAATTTTCAATATATTTAGTTTGTTTAATAATTTTTAACAGAGGTTCTGCTATTATTTTTCCTGCCAAAAACATCGCTATAATAGCTGCGATAATTATTAAAAATACAACTGCATATAGTAAATTTTGGGTATTATGATTAATTTCTTCTAAAAAATCTGATTCAGGAATTACCGTTACTATTACCCAATCTAAGGTATTTGTCGGAGCAAAAAAAACAAAATATTTCTCTCCGGTTTTATCTGTATAAATACTGTCTCTTATACACATCTGACGCT
>CAWUOF010000018.1:0-17836 GCA_963923765.1 uncultured bacterium
AGGGTTAAAGCATATATTTTGCTGTTATTCAGGTTAATATTACCAGCTTTTATATTTATTTTTCCTCCACCTATTCCACTGGTGTTGATAGTGGCATTGTTAGCTGTGATGTTGCCAAAGTTTGGGATATTGTTATAATTAAAATTTAAACCTAATGGTGTTGTTTGTAAGTTTACTAATCCTGGGCTGGCTATACTTCCTAAGTGTATATTTCCTGATAAGGCTGTGAGATTACCATTATTTAAGTTAATATCTCCGCCTATTAGTGCTAATGTTTGACCGGGTATAACTTCTAAACCAACATTTTGAGAAATAGGGATATTTGCATCTAAGGGTGGTATTGGTAATAAACTATTGCTTTGAGATTGATTAGTAATAGTTGAGGGATTTGTACCAAATTGTAATCCTACTGGGAGGTTAATTGTTAATAGGGATGGTGCATTAGGATTTACGGCACTAAATTCGCTGCCATCGGCAAATTTTATGCTGTTGGCGGTGGAAGCAATAAAGGAACCACCTAGGGCTAATTGTGCGTTTTTTCCGAATATAATCCCCTGGGGATTAATTAGAAATAAATTGGCGTTACTGTTGGCTTTGATTAATCCGTCTATATTGGAAATATTGTTGCCTGTAACGCGACTAATTATATTTTGAATATCATTAGGATTATTAAAAAATGCGATATTTCCTGTTGATAGGGAAAAGTTTTGAAAACTGTGAAATAAGTTACTACCTATTCTGGTGCCTGCGGAGATAAAGTTAATATTGTTATTGGGAGTAACTATGGTATTGTTGGGAAGGGTGCGATCGGGTATGATTTGCCCCAATACTGAAGGGGTAAAACTGAGAAAGGTAATCAAGGTAAATAGTCCCAAATTTCTGTTTACCAAAACATAGCCCATAAGGTTTTGTTTATAGATAATTATTTATTGATGTTGAATTTTATTGGATATTATATAATTATATGTAATCAAAAATAATATAAATTGTAAAATTAATGATCTAGGCTATTTGGCTATAATTTTTTTTACTTTAGCTACAAGTATGGGGTGGGATGGGTGTATCTCATAAACAGTAAAAAATAATATTTTAACAATATTTTAATTATGTAAATATTAGGGTAAATTTAGGCCGATTTCCTGGGACGAGATGAGGACAATAAGGGCAATAAGGGCAATAAGTTTAGACAAAAAGTTTAGGCAATAAAGGCAACAAGTTTAGGCTGATTATCTGGGGCGAGGTCAGCTAACTGTTTTTTATTAGATTAATGTATCAAACAGGATATTTATTAATTAATCGATATATTAGGAAAATCCCAGTTAAGTAGTTTAGCAATTTGAGAGCAAAGAGTAAGTGGGTCAAAGGGTTTGGCTATTGCACCGGCGATTTGGTAATGGCGCAAAATATCTGAATGTAACCACCGGGCTTTACCACTGAGGAACACCACTGGAATTGTTGCTGTTACAGGATTATTTCTGAGTTTTTCGAGAAAAAAAAACTATCCATTCCCGATATAGAAGAATCTAGTATGATCGCATCTGGTAGATTTTTAGCTGCCATGAGTAAGCCTTCTGCGGGAGAATTAACAGTTGATACATCCCAGCCACCCAAATCCTTTAAACAGAGTTGCACTATTTCCCTAACGTGGGTTTCTTCATCAATTAATAATATCTTTTTTGTATTCATCAAGATGATTGATATAGTATTCATAATCATTAACAAAAAGGTAGTTTTGTCTTTGATTTATAGCATTTACCATTAAAATCCAGACAAAGATTAAGATTAAATCTTAACCTTTGACATCTTTTGCTGTATCCTGATATTTGCTATATATTGTTGATAATTTCTGGACTAAAAAATTCAATTTCGCTTAATTTACCTCAACCTGGATTTTAATTTTTTCGTGATTAGTCTCAATCCGATCGGGCAGATAAATTACTAAAACGCCACTTTCGTATCGGGCTTGCACAGTTTGTGGATCTATTAAATAAGGTAGAGGAATTAAACTTTGGCATCGGCTAGGATAAAAATAACCTTCAACTGTATATTTATTATTCATTCTACCTTGAATAACAACGGTTTCCCTAGATACTTGCACCTCTAAAGTAGTAATATCAATATCAGGAATCCAAGCTTCGATCGCAATTTTATTTTTATTTTCCCGTAGGACTAATTTGGTAATTGCTGTATCTTCTGTATTAGCCATCCACAGAGTTGATTGTTGGCCATTATCTAGGAAATGAACTAAAACATCAGGTATTTGATGGCCCAAAGTAGTTAAATATTCTGGGGAATTCCCATAAATTGAGGTCATGGCTATTTGATGTAATGGCAGCTTGGAGTTAATTAATAACAAGCTAACTGGAAAATATGAAAAACTAATAAAGATTGAGATTTACAAAAATTAATATTCTATTTGCCAGCCGAGAATATCAGCAACATTTTCGCAGATATTAGTGGGATCAAAGGGTTTAGAAATTATGCCAGCAATTCCCATTGTGGCAAATTGGGCACGATCGCTGGATAAAACTTTTGCAGTTAACAGAATCACAGGAATTGATTGAGTGATTAAATTAGCCTGAAGATTGTCATACACCTTAAAACCATCCATATCAGGCATAGAAACATCTAGGATAATGGCATCAATGGCTTGTGTTTGGGCAATTTTTAGTCCTTCTTGACCAGATCCAGCCGTCATAGTTGCCCATCCTCCCAAGTCTTCTAAACAAGCTTGTAGGAGTTCCCGAATATTAGCTTCATCATCTATAATTAAAAATTTTTTAGTCATATTTTTGGTTCCTTGGGTGGTAATGACAATGTGAAGAAAAATGTACTGCCCATATTTAAACTACTTTCTGCCCAAATTTTACCACCATGTTCTTTAATAATACTACGGCAAATTGCTAAACCTAAGCCCGTTCCTCCTTTTTGGCGAGAGTCGGAAGCATCAACTTGTTGAAATCTGCCAAAGATAGCTTCTAGTTTATCTGGGGGAATACCACGTCCTTGATCGCTAACTTGGAATAACACTTGATTTTCCTGAGTTTGAGCAAGTAAAGTAATCCTAGAATTAGGAGCAGAAAATTTAATGGCATTACTTAATAGATTAGTCAGGGTTTGAATAATGGAATCATTAGATGCCCAAACTTCAGCATCAGTTGGTTCAATAACTAAAGTAATATTTTCCTGATGGGCAAGCGATCGCACTCCTTCTACTGCCTGTTGAATTAAATCCGCCGCCTTGCAGGTTGTTTTATCTAAAAATGCTCGACCGGAATCTAATCTTTCTAAATCCAGAATATCATTAACTAGACGTACTAGGCGATCGCTCTCATTGGCGGCTATATCAATCATGCGTTTAAATTTATCTGGTTTATTGTTATAAATTCCAGTTTGCAGTAATCCCAGAGAAGCGCGAATAGCAGTTAAAGGGGTGCGGAGTTCATGGCTAACAATACCAATAAAATCATTTTTGATCTGCTCAATTTTCTGTCTTTCTGTAATATCTTCCCCTATGCTAATTGTCCCGATAATGTTCCCTTCTGAATTTTTTAATAATGTATTATTCCAAGCAATAATTTTTTCTTCTTTAAATTTAGTTATAATTTTATTTTGATAGTAATAATGACCATTTGATGTTATTAACATTTCTGAAAAAATATTTTTAATTTGTTCTTGAATATCAGGAATAATAAATATATCAAACCAGTTTTGACCTAAAACTTCTGCTTCTGTGTACCCTGTATTTTGTAAGTAGAAAGGATTAATATAATTTATATTACCATTGATATCTAATCCGACTACAAATAATTGCACATTGTCGATAAGAAATCGCCAGCGTCTTTCGGTTTCGCGCAAAATTGCTTCTGTTTGCTTACGTTCATGTAATTCTATCTGAAGCTGGGTGTAAAGTGCTGATTGTTGAATGGCGATCGCTAGTTGACTAGCAATTTGTTCTAATAATTCTATTTCCCATGATTCCCAATTACGAGGTTTAGTATTTTGGTAAATAGCTAATAAACCCCAGAGAGATTCTCCAGAAAAAATTGGTGCAATTACGTAGGATTTAGCTTGAAACTGTTCTAATAATTCAATATGGTAATTTTGGAGATTTGCTTTATAAATATCTGGTACAACAAAAGTTTCACGATTACGAAAACGACCGCCTTCAGTTTCTTGGAGATAGGTATCATCCCAAACTCTACAAATATTTGTTCCTACTAATTTTATCCATTCATTACCCACTGCTTCAACTACAAAATCTCCACTCCAATCTGGATTAAAACGGTAAACAACAGCCCGATCGGTTTGGAGGGTTTGCCTAACTTGTGTTACAGCAGTATTAAGAATATTTGTTAAATCCAAAGATTGACGAATTGCTTGGGTAATGCACCAAAGTAATTGTTCCTGTCTAGTTTTTTGCTGTAAAATTGTTTCCGTTTGTTTGCGATCGGTAATATCTTCTGCAATACCTGTCATGCGAATAATTTTACCTGTTTCTTCCCGAATTGGAAAACCTCGATCGCGAATCCAACGTATAGAACTATCTGGTCTGATAATGCGATATTCTCGATCATACAATCCAGTTGTTTGCTGTTGAATATAGGCTGCTTCGATTTGCGATCGATCTTCTGGGTGAATAGAATCTAACCAAGTTAATGCATTTTGATAGAGATATTCACAACTTTGTTGCCAGATATTTTGATAAGCAGGGCTAACATAAATAAATTTTTTATTTTGGATATCTGTCATCCAAAATACATCTTGAATATTTTCTGCTAACTGCCGAAATTTTTCTTCACTTTCACTCAAAGCTAATTCTATTTGTTTGATTTTTGTAATATTGCGTATGCTAACGATAATTCCGGTAATATTTTCGTGTATATCCCGATAAGGTGTATAGGTAACGCTACAAAATTCCGGTATTACATTATATTCAAACCATCTTTCATACTCAATTTTTTCTCCAGCAAAACATCGATATAATCGAGGTTGAATAAAATTCTCAAATAATTCTTCTCCCATAACATTTCTAACGTTATTGCCAATTATTTCATCAATGGGTTTATTTCGCCAATTCAAATAGCGGAGATTAACTATCTGATAAATATAGTTACGATTTATCAAAGCAATGCCATCATTAGCATTAGATACAATGCGCTCATATTGTTGGAGAACTTCTTCAGTATGTTTACGTTCAGTAATATCAAATAAGGTAGAACGGCTCATAAAAAATTTACCTGCATCATCTTTGATTGCAGTTGCATTTACGTTTACCCATCGGATAGAACCATTTTTACAAATGATTTCAAATTCTAAATTATCGATCCAACCCTGTTGCTTAAATTTCGGAAAATTATGATAAAAAATTTGTTGACTTTCTGGGGTAAGCAAATCTAAAATATTTTTTGTATTTAAAACTTCATCACGAGTATATCCTAACCATTGGAGTTCTGTATCATTAATTCTAATAATTGTTCCCTCTGCATCTAGGGAATGATAACCACAAGGAGCATTATTATAGAGATCTTCAATTTCATAAATATATTTTTTTACATCTAATTCAGATTTTTTGCGATCGGTAATATTATTATTTATTTCCAAAATTTTATTGGCTCTACCCGCTTTATCTTTCTGAATAACCCAACGACTAGATACAGTAATAGCTTCATTATCTTTGGTGAAATGAATTAATTCACCTTCCCAGTAGCCTTTTTCTAATATTTCTGTGTGAATTACTGCTACAGATTGAGAAAATTGGGTTTTTAAGAAAATGTGAATTTCTTGTCCGATCGCCTCAGCTTTTGTCCAGCCATACATAGACTCGGAACCCTGATTCCAAAATTTAATAACTAATGAGTTTGCATCCCAAGTGATGATACTATCATGGGCGAGATCTAGCAGTTGTGCTTGTTCTGTTAATTGTTGATAAGCTTGATCTTTTTGTTGAATTAAAATTAGCAAATGGTCGTTTAATGCTGTTATTTCTGCTGTTCTTTTTATGACTCTTTTTTCTAATTCATTATTGATTTTTTGCAGGTTAATTTCTGCTTGTTTACGTTGGGTAATGTCTTCGGAAAAAATACTAATGCCGCCAATTTCTTGATTAGCCTTATACCAGGGATGAATTTCCCAGCGAACCCACTGGCTGCTACCATCTTCCCGGATAAAAATTTCTTCTTTGCCTGCACTTGCACCAGCTAAACAACGTTGATGGATCTGTTTCCAGTGTTCGGGTATTTCCGGAAATATTTCGTAGTGCGATCGCCCGATAATAGCTTCTACAGATGCTAGATTATAATCATTAATCCAGCGTTGGCTGGCTAGAATATAATGTAAATTGCGGTCAAATATAGCAACACCAGCCGGAACATATTGAAAAAATAATTTTAGGGTTAATTCACTTTGTTTTAGAGCCAATTCCGCATTTTTACGCTCTGTAATATCCTCAGAACATAAAATTATACCACCAATTTCACCGTTGTTAAAATACCAGGGGTGAACTTCCCATCGGAACCATTGCTGTAAACCATTAGGATTATTAAACAGATATTCATCACATTTTTCAATAAAACCTGCCAAACCGCGCTGATGGCTTTGTATTAGTCTTTCGTCTAAATTAGGAAAAACATCATAATGCGATCGACCAATTAAGGATTCTATGGGAGGGAGATGCAAATCATCAATCCATCGCTGACTAGCTGCAATATACCGCATTTCTCGATCAAACATGATAATACTAGCGGGAGCATATTTAATAAATAATTGCAGTTTTTGTTCGTTTTCTTGTAATGATATTTCTACTTTTTTCCGTTCCTTAAGTTCGTTTTGTAATTGTTCTAATAAATCTCCTTGTTGGATAGCAATACTAAATTGAGCAGATAACTGGCGCAGCAATTCTATTTCTGAATTTTTCCATTCTCGCGGCGTTTCGCACTGGTGAACTATTAGTAAACCCCACAGATTTTTATTTTGTAAAATCGGTACAACTAGATTAGCGCGGACTTGGAAAGATGCTAACATAGCGCGATGACAGGGGGAAATTTTCGCAGTATAAATATCTGATTTAGCTGTAATTAAACCTTGTTCAAATGGTTTGATATATTCTTTCCCCACACAAGGATCGTAGGTAGGATTCAAGGAAATAGGTTCCCAATCTTCTGCAATAGATTCTACTATCACTTTGCCACTATCATCTGGATTTATCTTAAAAATTAAAGCGCGATCGCATTGGAAAAAATGCCTAACTTCTTCGACGGTTGTTTGTAAAATATGTGTTAAATTAAGCGATTTTCTAATTCGTCCGCTAATTTCCATTAATATTCGTTGTTGTTCAAATTGTTCATGCCGCAATATTTGGGCTTGCTTGCGATCGTCAATATTCATTATTGTACCAATCATTCGCACGGCTTCACCTGCTGAGTTATAAAAGCCTTGTCCTCGTCCTTCCATCCAGTGAATACTACCATCTATCCAGATAATACGAAATTCATGGTTATAAATACTTTTAGTTTGTAAAGCTTGCTGTATTGCCTGAGTTAAAGCTTGGCGATCGTCTGGATGAACTCGTTCATCAAAGGTTTCATATTTACCATCAAAAGCATTATAATCTAACCCTAATAATAGGGCGTGTTCTCGTGACCATATAATTTTACCTGTAACTAAATCCCAATCCCACATTCCCATATTTGCTGCCGACAAAGCCATGCGTAATTGTTCGGCATTTTCTTCGACTAATTGTTGGTTAAGTCGTTCAATTTTTTGTTGATTTTGCTGAAGATTACGAGTCAAAAGGTTAATCGTCAAGGAAACTATGATAAAAAAACTGATCTGTAATAAATCTCGTGATGGATGAAGCAACCACAAATTATAGCGAGGTTCAATAAAAAAATAATCGATCGCCAGTGTAGAAATGATAATTGATACTATTCCAGGTTTAAAGCCACCATACCAGGTAGTAAAAATGATCGCAATATAAAAAAAAGCTCCTATTGTTCGAGAGATGATTGCCTCTAAATAAATGGTAAGTATAAGGGCGTTCGATGTAGTTGCGATCGCTACAATGTAGGGTAAAAATTTTTGATAAAATTTCATCATAATTTATTAAATTTGAATTGATTTTTAGGTTTTCCAGATTTCCAGTGCAACCGAAAGCGATCAATTCTACTAATTACCCTTGTTACTAATTCTGGGCCTAATACGGGTTTAGTAATAAAATCATCAGCACCGGCAGCAAAGGCTGCTTGCAAAGATTCTGCATCTGTATGGGCTGTTACTACTAAAATCGGTAAATTACCCCATTTAGCATCCTGTCGCACTACTTGACATAATTCTAACCCACTCACCATAGGCATTTCTAAATCTAGCAGTAATAAATCTGGAGATATTTCTAATAATACCTGCCAAAATTGTTTAGGATCGGCTAAAGTTATCACTGCCAAACCCCAGGGAGTAAGTAATGATTCTAATGCCATTAAACTTACTGGATCATCATCTACAATTAAAATTGTAGCTTCTGAAGTTTTAGGGTGGGATAAAGTCTGGATAATTGTTTGAAAAATATCTTGAGTTGTAGCAGGTTTGTGTAAAAATTGTTTGGCACCTAAACGGGATACAGCTAATCGATCGGCTAGGGTATCTTTGGCGGTAAAAACAATTACAGGTATTTGGGGGTATTGCTCTTGTATTTCTCGTAAAAATGTTAATCCATTTTCTTCGGTTTCTGGAAAAGTTAAATCTAATAAAATTGCATCGGGATTTGCCATTGCTAAACGCGATCGGGCTGTATTTATATTCGGTGCTATTTTTAATCTTATTCCCCAATCTTTAGCGTCTGTTTCTAATTTTTCCATTAATATAATATCATCATCGATCGCCAAGACTTTATAATTTTTTTCTGTGGCAATAGGCTGAGAAGTAAAAGCAGCGGGAGGATGTTTTAATTCAGTTTGTAATTCATATACTAATTGGGAAAACCGAGAGATTTGCTCTGATGAAAAAGGGGAATCACTTAATAGTAAATTTTCGGCTTCTTTTGCCAATTTGGAGCCATTACTATAGCCAAAAGAACCCATTGATCCTGCCAATTTATGAGCTTCCCTTGAGGCTTCTTGATGTAATTCTGTTGTTAAATTATTGATGAGCAAAGCATTTTTTGCTTGTTCTAAAATCTCCCATTGTTTTGTAAAGGAATTACGAAACTTTTCAATTACCAGATTTACTCCAGTCATATCTTTAGATAATGACTTTTGTTGATGTTCTAATTTATTGGTATCAGCAACAGGAGCGATCGGCTCAGGTTTTAATCTATAACCCATGCCATAAACTGTTTCTAAAAACTCCTGGTTTAACCCGGCTGCTTTTAGTTTTTTTCGTAAATCTTTAATATGAACATTAATAGCATTTTCAGTTGGTGGATCATCAAAACCCCATAGCCGATCTAAAATTACGCTACGGCTAAAAATCCGATTAGGATTTTGTAAAAATAATTCTAATAGCTTATATTCTGTGGCTGTTAAATTAACTATTTCTTCATTATAAGTAACTTTACAAGCCACCACATCCAAGCATATATTTTCCCAGGTTAACCCAGAAAAACCTATTGATATTACACCACTCCGGTGCAATAATGCCTGAATTCTTGCTAATAAACTTTCTACTTCTGAAGTTTTAACTACATAATCATCTGCCCCTGCATCTAATCCCGCTAAAATATCTGTATTGGAATATTTATTAGTCATTAATAAAATCGGTTTGCGGTAGCCTTGCGATCGCAATTGCCGACATATACTAATTCCATCCAACTTAACAATCTGCAAATCTAGTACAATTAAATCATACTTGCCTGTTTCTGCCATTTTTAACCCAGTTTGTCCATCTTTGGTCTGGTCAATTTCGTAATGCTGGGTAATTAGTATATTCTTTAGTGCCTGACTGGATAGAGTATCACTTTCCACCAGTAAAATTTTAACTGTAGACATATTATTTAATTTACCTATTTTTAACTTGTAAAATAACCGTTAATTTTATATTATATCTAAATTTATTCTATTTTTTAGCACAACTTATGTTATTTAACTTTACATCTAGTTAATTTTTGTGTATTTTTTTATATTTTTTTTCTATGTGTTAAAAAATTATTATTTTTATAAGTAGTAATTTAATGCTGATTCAAGTTAGCATCCTGTTTAACTGGTATTTCAATGATAAATTCTGCACCTTTTCCTACTTCAGAAAAACAAATTAAATTTCCGCGATGTTTTTGATTAATAATTTGATAACTAATAGACATTCCCATACCTGTACCTTTCCCTACAGATTTAGTGGTAAAAAATGGATCAAATAATTTTTTCTTAACTTCCTCTGTCATACCAGGGCCGTTATCAGCAATATTAATTCTGACTAGATGGGAATTATGTAGACTTGTAGTAATGCGAATTATCTTTTTTTCTTTATGTACTAATTCGTCTAAAGCGTCTAAAGCATTAATTAAAATATTCATAAAAACTTGGTTAAGCTGTCCAGCATAACATTCAATTAAAGGTAAATCTCCATATTCTTTAATAATTTCAATTCTAGCTTTTTTAGAATTGGAATTAATACGATTTTGTAAAATCATTAATGTACTATCAATACCAACATGAATATCTACATATTTCATGTCTGCCTCATCTAAACGAGAAAAACTCCGCAAAGACTTAACAATATCACGAATTCTTTCTGAACCGACTTTTAGAGAAGATATTATTTTCGGTAAATCTTCCATCATAAATTCTAAGTCAATCTGATTAGATTTATTTTTTATTTCTGGTATGGTTTCTGGGTAATAATGTTGATATAATTCTAAAATTTCTAAGATATCTTGATTATATTGTTCCAGATGAATTAAATTACCGTTAATAAAATTTACGGGATTATTAATTTCATGGGCAATTCCAGCTACTAATTGCCCTAAAGATGACATTTTTTCACTTTGGATAAGTTGAGCTTGAGTTTGTTGTAATTCTCTAGTTCGTTCTTCTACTTTTTGTTCTAAGAGATTATAAGAATTATGTAATTCTTGACTCATGCGATTAAAAGATAAGGATAAAGTCCCTAATTCTTCTACAAGAATATCTGAAATATGTTGTTCTAAGCTACCACTAGCGATCGCTTCACTAGCTTGACTTAACTGGCGAATTGGTGCAGCTATGATTTGAGCAGTAATAATTCCTAATGCTGTCGCGATCGCTAGAGATAATAAACATAGTAAAATAGTTGTATTAGTATTAGCATGGATTTCTTCCATAAAATCCGATTCAGGCACAACAACTATAATTAACCAATCAATACCTTTACCATCATTTAAGGGTGCTATTTGAATAAAATGTTTTTTTCCATTAATATTAAAATCAAACTGTTGTGAGTTTTGAATTTTATCAAAACTACCAAACTTATTTTCTAAATATTTAGCTGTTTCTCGCACAAAAGCTGCACTACTTTCATGGGCGGCAATCATTTTTTGATTTTTACCTTCACCTTTAATGAGTGGCTCATGGGTTGAACTAGAAATCATTCTACCCGATCGATCTATTACAAAAGCTTCCCCTGTTTTCCCAATAGATAAATCATCCAAAAATTTTCTAATACTGTCTGAAAGCACAAATAAAGTACCACAAACACCCAAAAGCTTTCCTTCCGCATTATATACAGGTTGAACCGCAGTCACAGAAGGCTTGCCCCCATTGCCAAAATGAATAAAAATATCACTCCAAACTGGTTTTCCTGCCTGCACCGCCGAAATATACCAAGGTCGTTTTCGCGGATCATAACTATCATTATTTTGTTCTAACAATTTTTGGAGATTTCCCCACTTATCCATTTCATAAAAACCATAATAATAATTAGTAAATTGATTACTTCTAGTCATGGTAATAGCTTCATCTCGACGAGTTGCGCCGATATAATCTCCTTTTTCATCGCCACAATAGGATGAAAAAATATAAGGAGAAGTTTCTACTTGCGCTAAAAATAGTTTGGCGTTGCGACCATTTACCATATCAATATAACCCTGAACAAATGCGGCTGCATTCACATGATTAATATCATGGGGTTTGCTAATATATTGTTTAAGTTCCTGCTCAATGCGGGCTGTTAATTCAGTACGCAGTTGAGAGGCTACATCATTAACTGCTTTTTGTCCATTTCGTAAAGACAACCAACCTATTATACTAACCGCACCAAAAATTTGAACAATAAAAGGAATAACCAGAAACATCCGGAGGGAAATTTTGCGTTGCGATCGCTTAATATTTAAACCCATATATGATAATAATTAATGCTTCCTAAACCAACAAATTTTTTACAAACATGAGATGCAATCTTAACTTATTATCCCATTTGTTATCATTATGCCCCGACTAATAATGAAACTTAAACCGTCAAATATTTTTCTGGCTTTTACTTATTACATGATATTGCCTGATAATGTGTTATTTGCTATAAACCTCAATTTTCCTAAAAACGCACCTTATTTAATTCTTACATAAACTTAAGCAATACTAATAATGTAGTAAATATTAAGGATTATGATAAAATAAAAAATCAAAAAATTCTGCCAACATCAGGGTTGTTACCTTTTTTGGTTAGAATACTGCTAACTATTTTTTAGATAAGACAAACTCAATGATCGTAAATACCAAATTACAACGGGCCTTTGAGCAAGGTCATGCCCTCAAAATTATCAGTGGTTTGACTAATTTTAATGCCCATCGGGTTGCTACCACTATTAAAGCTGCCGACAAAGGCGGTGCTACTTTTGTAGATATTGCTGCTGATGCAGATTTAGTGCGTTTAGCAAAAACCTTGACAAAATTGCCAATTTGTGTATCAGCAGTTGAGCCGAAAAAATTCCTACCTGCGATCGCAGCCGGTGCTGATTTAATCGAAATAGGTAACTTTGACGCTTTTTATGCCCAGGGCCGTCGCTTTGAAGCCGAGGAAGTCCTCGCCCTCACCCATGAAACCCGCGCCCTGTTACCGGAAATTACTCTTTCTGTCACCGTACCTCATATCCTGGAACTCGATCGCCAAGTACAACTAGCCGAAGATCTAGTAAAAGCAGGTGCTGATATCATCCAAACTGAAGGTGGCACCAGCAGCACCCCCGTTCACCCTGGCACATTAGGGTTAATTGAAAAAGCCGCCCCCACCTTAGCCGCAGCCTCGGAAATTTCCCGCGCCGTTTCTGTCCCAGTGCTATGCGCTTCTGGTATTTCTAACGTTACTGCTCCTTTGGCTATTGCCGCCGGTGCTAGTGGTGTCGGTGTTGGCTCTGCTGTTAACCGTCTTGATAATGAAATAGCAGCGATCGCTGTTGTCCGCAGTTTAGTAGAAGCTTTAAACACAGTAAACCGTGTGGCTGTTCATAGTTAACAATAACTATTAACTTTATTATTAGGGTGCGTCAGGAATTAATTATTAGTTTTTTTACTAATTTTCCTATATGACTCACCCTAAAAACATTTGAATTTGGGATTAGGAATTGGAAATTTTAACTAAAATACCTACTAATTAGTATTAACTTTTCTCCCTTTTTCCCCTGCCCATTTTCCCTTTAATTACTATTTATTTTTCCGTTTTTTCTTTCCCCTTGGTTTTTGCTTCCAAATTTTCCAAACGACTCCTTAATTCTTGATTTTGCTTTTTCAACTGGTCGAATTCTTCCCGCAATTTTTTCACAGCTTTATCAGCACCTGCTTTTTTCTGTACCTTAGTAATTGCTTCTTCCGCCATGCGCCGCACACGACCATCAGCAGTTTGGTCGGCTAAAGATTGTAAAATATTGATCGCCTTAATAGTTTCCATTTGTCCTAAAGCAGAAACTACAGCTATTTGAGTTAAGAAAAAAGTTTCCCGTGATAATTCTGTGAGGCGATCGACAATACGTTCTACATTAGCCGAAATTTGCCCAGTAGAAATAGCACCCAAAGCGCGAATAGCAGATAAACGTAGAGGTTGAGGTACACCAGCTACAGTATATTCCAAAATTACATTTAAAGCAGTTTCCGAAGTCTTCATTTCGCTTAAACCTGCAATAGCACCCGATCGCACTACCTCATTCCAGCCAGCTTTTTCTGCCAGTACAGATTTAAGTAATTTTAACACCTTATCTTCCTTGGGTTTTTCATCTAATTTTGCTGCCGCAATAGTACCAATAACCTTAGCGGCTGCCGCTTCCACATAATAACTAGCATCCCCATTATCCAGTAAAGGTTTTAATACCTTATAACTTTCCTGGGTTTTAATTTTTGCCAAAGCTTCCACCACTGCTCGACGCACGCAAGCATCTTTATCTTGTAAACCAATTACTAACGCTGCAAAAGTTCGATCGAGTTTAATTTCTGCCAATTGTTTAGCAACTTCTACTCGTACACCCCAGAATTTTTCCTGTTGCAAAGCTTCAGCTAAAGTATTTAAAGCTTCTAGTCCGCCTTTTTTGCCCAAAGCTTCCGCCGCATAAATTCGGGAAATAGGATCCGCATCTAATTTTAATTGAGCTTTTAATTCTGGTAATGGATATTCTAAAGTAACCGTTTTCAACCAATTATTACCAACATCAAAGCTAATAAATAATGGCTTTACTGGCAAAGGAAAGTAAAAACTTTGTTCTTGTTCGCATACCCGCACTGTAAAAGTTTGGGATGTAATTTTTTCTAGCTTCTCTTCTTTTGCTTGCCAAGAAAAAGCTATAGGTATTTTTAAATCAAATAAATCTTTACTCTTACCATTCTTATTATTTTCTGCCTGGGTTTGAGTAACAGTTATTTTAGCTAATTTGCTATCGTCATCCCAGGCATAAGCTACTTTATAATCTGGATGACCACCACGATAAACATACTGGTCAAACAAAAACAATAAATTGCGACCGGTAGCTTTTTCAATTGCTCGTAATAAATCAATAGTTTCTACAGTTTTATGAGCATTATCTTGCACAAAAGTATGAATTGCTTTAACAAACAATTCATCTCCTAATTCGGCTCGAATTGCATGATAAACACAAGCGCCTTTTTCATATAAATGTCTGTCGTAAAGTTCGATCGCTTCCCTATATACATGGGTAACTATCGGGCGACGATACCGACTACTATCTTCAGCAAAATAATTGCGAGCTTCACCTAGACGATAATAGGCAGCATCTTCTTTACCATATTCTTTTTCAGTCCACAATACCTCAGAATAAGTTGCCATACCTTCTTTAATCCAAGCATGGGACCAATGTTTAATTACTATTAGATCACCAAACCATTGATGAGCTAATTCGTGGGCAACTAAACTTTCTGTATTACGGTTATCTAAAGATGCTCGATCGTCTAACAAACATCTATCAGTTAATAAAGTAGTAGAAGTATTTTCCATCCCCCCAAAAATAAAATCATCTACACAAACTTGAGCATATTTAGGGAAAGGATAAGGATAACCAAAAGTTTCACTAAAAAACTCGATCATTTGGGGAGTTTTACCCATACTACGAACAGCATCCGCTTCTCGTCCTTTTTCTACATAATAAGTAACCGGTTTACCATGCCATTCGTCTTGAATTTCGGCAAAATCACCTATAGCTAAAGTCATTAAATAGGTAGGATGGGGTTGTTTTTGCCACCAATGATAAATTTTATCATTACCAATTTCTTCTGTATTAATTAATTCTCCATTAGAAATAGCTAAAAATTTCTTCGGAACTCGTACACGAATTTCTGAAGTAGCTAATTGTCCAGGATAATCAAAACAGGGGAACCAAAAACGGGAGTCTTCATCTTCTCCTTGAGTCCAAATTTGTGTAGGTTTATGGGGATAATGTTTATCAGGAGAAATAAAGTATAAACCGCGTTGGGGCTGTTCTAAACTATAAGCAATAATTAAAGTAATAGGCTGATTTGTTATTAATCCTTTTGACAATTGTATCTGTAATTGTTGGCCATCATAATCAAAATCTTGTTCTACTTCATCTACGATCGCCGATTTAATTTCCAGATTAACCGCATCTAAAGTCAGTTGGTGAATGTCATTACGAATGGGAGTTAATTTTATTGTACAAGTACCTTGACAGCGTTGTTTGGGAATATCAAAAGCCAAATCTAAGGCAATATGAGTTACTTGTCCGGGACGATCGGGGCTATAGTGGGGGCGAGACCCTGGCAACTCGAAGGATTTATGGTTATTATTTTCGGAATCAAAATAAGAATACAGCATGGTCAAAGATTTAATTATCGCTACTAATATTCAAATGTTAGGCTGAAATTGTACAAATTGTCACGTTTTTATAGATTATCGCGTCTTTGCTTTTTTAGCTTTGATAAGTTAAATCGGAAAGTTGAGGAAAATTAAAATGTCTGGAAAAAAAACCTGGTTTATAATTGGTGGGGCCGCAGTCGTGGTGGCCTCTGGTGTGGCTGGATATGTTTATTTAAAGTATTCTCCGGCGGAAGTATCTACAGCGATCGGGGGAGCTAAATTTGTTCCTGATGCTGCTTTAATGTCTGCTTTTGTTTCTAACGATCCGCAAGTCTGGTCAAAATTACAAAATTTTGGTACTCCTGAAGCTCAAACATTAATTTCTCAGCAGCTTAAACAGCTACAAGAAAATTTTTTGGCTAAAAATAATTTGGATTTAGAAAAAGATTTACAATCTTGGGTAGGAGGGGTAACTATTGCCGTTTTGCCTAGTCAAAAATCTTTACCTTCTTCTGACGATCGCTCTTCTTTAAATTCCCCAGAAAATTCTAAAAATTCTGAAGCTAAAATTATGTTAGTTGTGGGTATTAAGGATAAGTTAAATGCGATGAATTTTGCTAGTAAAATCAAATCTCAATCTAAAAATGAGACCAGTAAATCTAGTGATTATCAGGGAGTTACTATTAATTTTAATGGCGAAAATACCTATTCGGCTTTAGTTAGTGATTATGTAGTTTTGTCTTCCCAAAAGAAAATTGTTGAACAGGCGATCAATACATTTCAAGGTAAAGAAACTTCTTTAGTAAATAAATCAGAAATCTATATTGCTCAAAATCCCCAGTTAAAAAATTCCCTAGCTACTGCTTTTATTCCTGACTATGGTGCTTTGCTACAGGAATTAGCGTCAAATTCTCCAGAAAATAAGTCACCTATACCTAGTAATTTTAATCAATTAAAACCCATCAAATCTGTATTTATGGGTTTATCTGTAGATAATAATGGTTTACGTTTTCAAGCTACAGCTAAAATAGATTCCCAAAGTTTTAAAGGTAATCAAACCCCTACTCCGGGTAAAGTAGTTAATTTATTTCCCCCACAAACATTAGCTTTAATTAGCGGTCAGGGAATTAATCAGATTTGGTCTAATTTATTGGAACAGTCCCAGCAATCTCCGGAATTAAAAACCAAAATTGAAGGGATTAAACAAGGTATGAAAACTGTTAATTTGGATGCTGATAAAGAGGTTTTTCCTTGGATGAATGGGGAATTTGCTATCAGTGCGATCGCCTCTGAACAAGTTTTACCCTATAATTTTGGTGGGGTTTTAGTTTTGGAAACATCCGATCGCCCTGGGGCAGAAACCACATTAAAAAAATTAGATGATTTTGCTAAAAAGAATACTCTGAATGTAGAAACAAGAACTATAGAAGATAAAACAATCACAGAATGGAAAATACCTTTTCAGGGGGCTTTATTAGGACATGGTTGGCTAAATGAAAATTCTATGTTTGTCGCGATCGGTGGTAGTCCTTTGGCTGATGTAATGGTAACAAAGTCTAATAATTCCCTCAGTAATAGTGATGGTTTTAAAGCGATCGCTGGTTCTTTACCTAATTCTAATCAG
>CAWUOF010000019.1:0-17693 GCA_963923765.1 uncultured bacterium
CAAATTTTTACATAAATATACATTTATAAAATAATTATAATACCACAAATTACTAGAATAATTCCATCGGGTTAAAAACCAGAAAATAAATTATAAATACTATTCAATTAAACAATAGACCTCTTGCGAAAATAATATGTCAGAAACGCAGTGTAGCGAAATTGGAGATGGCTGTCGCTCAGAATGACAGAATTTCGTATTTTCGCAAGAGGTCTAATTAATATAAAGAGTACAATTAAAAATCGGAAATTTTCATGTAGAATAATAGAATTTTCCAGAGCCAGCCAAATAATAAAAAATGACAACAGATAAAAAGTTGTGGCAATGCTGGTAAAGGCTAAAAAATAGTAGCAGATAAAAGCAATGCCGCAGCGAGAATCAATAATGCATTAAATATAATGGAATCTCAATAATGGAAGATCAAACCACCAAAATTTTAGACGGTAAAGCCCTCGCCCAGAAAATGCAAACCCAACTAAAAAAACGGGTTGCTAATTTGCAAGCTGAATTTGGCCGATCGCCGGGACTAGCAGTAATCATGGTAGGAGATGACCCTGCTAGTGCCGTATATGTGCGAAATAAAGAGCGTTCCTGTGCTAAAGTTGGCATCATGTCCTTGGGGCAACATTTACCAGCCAATATCACCCAAGCAGATCTAGAAAACAAAATTCAAGAATTAAACCAAGACGATCGAGTAGACGGAATTTTAGTACAACTACCTTTACCAAAACACCTAGACGCTGTTGCCGCCCTGCAAAAAATAGATCCTAATAAAGACGCAGATGGACTACACCCAGTTAATATGGGGCGTTTAATGCGGGGCGAAACTGGTTTACAAAGCTGTACCCCCGCAGGAGTAATGCGGTTACTAGAAGAATATAAAATAAATCCGAAAGGAAAAAATGCGGTTGTATTGGGGCGTAGCATTTTAGTAGGCAAACCAATGGCAATGATGTTACTAGCGGCAGATGCCACAGTTACGATCGCCCATTCTCGCACCCAAGACTTACCAGCTATTACCCGCAGCGCCGATATACTTATTGCCGCAGTGGGACGACCAGAAATGGTTACTGCTGATATGGTCAAACCAGGGGCGATAGTGGTAGATGTAGGTATTAACCGCATTAGCAACAGCGAAGGTAATTTCCACTTAGTAGGAGATGTTAACTTTGCCGAGGTGCAAAACGTGGCACAATTTATTACGCCAGTACCAGGCGGTATCGGCCCCATGACTGTTGCTATGTTACTAGATAATACAGTGTGGAGCTACAGCCGTAGAATGGGTACAAGCTAAATGTAATTATCAAAAAAAGGATGGGGTATAGGGATGGTATCGACAAAAAATATAGATTCTCTACAACGGGAAGGAACATCAAAATTTGACTTATTAGCTTACCTAGCGGAAAAACAGCCACAGGTAGAAGCAGCTTTAGATCGTGCCATCCCAATTAGATATCCTGAAAAAATTTATGAGGCTATGCGTTACTCCCTTCTAGCTGGGGGTAAACGCCTGCGCCCAATTCTTTGTTTAGCTACCTGTGAATTGGTGGGCGGTACGATAGAAATGGCTATGCCCACTGCCTGCGCCCTAGAAATGGTCCACACCATGTCGTTAATTCACGACGATCTACCAGCAATGGATAATGATGACTATCGGCGCGGTAAACTTACTAATCATAAAGTTTATGGCGAAGATATCGCGATTCTCGCTGGTGATGGCCTCTTAGCTTATGCTTTTGAGTATATCGCTATACACACTAAAAATGTTCCTGCTGAGAGGATATTACAAGTAATTATACGTTTGAGTAATGCTTTTGGTGCCGAGGGACTAGTCGGCGGTCAAGTTGTAGATTTAGAATCTGAAGGTAAACCAGATATTTCTCTGGAAACTTTGCATTTTATCCACACCCATAAAACAGGTGCATTGTTAGAAGCTTGTGTAATTTGTGGTGGACTTTTAGCCGGCGCATCAGCAACAGATCTACAAAAGTTATCTCGTTATGCTCAGAATATTGGCTTGGCATTCCAGATAATAGATGATATTTTGGATATCACGGTATCTTCAGAAAAATTAGGTAAAACTGCTGGTAAAGATATTCAAGCACAAAAGGCAACTTATCCTAGTATTTGGGGCTTGGAAGAATCTAAGCAAAAGGCAAATCAGCTTATTGATGATGCGAAAGCTGAATTAACCTCTTTTGGGGAAAAAGCTTTTCCCTTGATGGCATTAGCTGATTTTATTACTAATCGTTCTAATTAATTAGAAATTCAAAAATAATGGCTAATGGCTAACTAGCTATTAGCTATTATCTATTAGGTGATGAGGAGTGAATTAAAAAAGTTCAAGGTTTATGCAAAATTTTGGAGATATTCTCGATAATAGGGTATTATTGGTAGCTATAGCTGCCTGTTTTATTGCTCAAGGATTAAAGCTGATAGTTGATGTCATTAAACATGGTAAAGTTAATCTCCGTGCTTTGGTGACAACTGGCGGAATGCCTAGCGCTCATTCAGCTTTAGTTACAGCTTTGGCTGCTGGAGTAGGACAAACTTCTGGCTGGGCAAGTCCAGAATTTGCGATCGCTACTATTTTTGCCATTATTGTTATGTATGATGCTGCCGGTGTGCGTCAAGCTGCTGGTAAACAAGCCCGCATTCTTAACCAAATTATTGATGAGTTATTTCAAGAAAAACCGGAATTTAACGAAGCCCGTCTTAAGGAATTACTCGGACATACTCCAGTGCAAGTAATTGTCGGTTCAATTTTAGGAGTGGCTATTTCTTGGCTGGCTAATTATTAGGTACTTCCCATTAGCTACCTATAGGGTAAATTTACTTGACTGTAGAACTAAGTAGGGTGACTTTATCGCTATCTACTATCATCACCCAAAAACCTCGATCGCTTAATTTTTTCAAGGTCGTACTGGCATCATTTTGATTAGAAGTATGTATTGCCAGTAAATAAGGACGTTGCTGATAGGAAACTAACCCGATATCTTTACCCAACATCTGCCGCACTTGACTTGCAACTTCCGGCTGGTTAAAATAATCTACTAATACTGCATAACCTTTTCCTAAAGGTTGTGGATTAAAACCAGTCGCATTTTGCGGCGCTACAACTACAGGCGGACGTACTACGAAGGTTTTTAATCCTGTCTTATCTTTTATATAACTCGCTAAATTATTAGCATCTTCTTCTGTTTTAAATCCACCTAAACGAGTTACAGTATCCTCTAAGTAATTACAAACTATTGTATTAGGGTTGGCTGGTAAAATACTTTTAACCCTGGCTTGACTCTCTGGAGTTTTGCTTACCACTAATAATAAATATTCATCCCCTTGGGGCATTTGACAAACCGGAGAATTTTCGGCTTTAACTACTTCTGCTATACTGTTTAATCCTAATATTGATACTAAAACAGAATATAAAAGATTATTTTTCAATATCTTGATGATTTTAATCATGTATTTTTTCCCATTTTTTCCAAAAATTTATTTTCGTATTTTCATAAAAAATAATATTCTAGTGCGGGCAGTTTGTCCGCACTACAATTAAGCAATGTTAAGTAATTATAGCAGTTGATTTGGGATTTTGAATGCCCAAAATTTAAATTTTGGAAAGTTAAAAGTTAATATTTGACAATTGACTTTTAAACATTAACTTTTGCCTTTTATATTTTTTGGTCAAAACTGCTATAATTTGTTTTTAGGAAACAGTTGCTAAGGAAGCTAATGCATCAGGAATATTAGGAGAAGGTGCTTCAAATTTTCCAGTAATTACATATTCTAATCGCAACTTTAACCAGGTGATAAATTGATCATTAGTAGAAATAATTGCTACTGATGGTTGAGGACATTTATTTTTATTTGCTGCCATTTCAGGTGCTTCTAAAAAAGCTGGTTGTTTAACTAACCAAAAGTCTATTGGTTTTTCCTTGGCGTGATAGTCTTTTGTGCGTTCCCGCAAAACTTCTTCTAAAGGTTCTTCTTCAAGTAAGAATTTTTGACTGGCTAGTACGTAGTAGTAAGTTGTCATTTCAAATTATTCCCATTACAATTGATCATTAGTGATAGGTATTTGATATTAACAGGAGCGATCGCTAATGAATGCAATATTTTTTGATTCTTCACTTTTTGCTTGTTCCTGCTATACCATCACACCTATTGCCCCAACATAGCCTGTTTCATTTCTCGAACAGCACGGTCTAAACCAACTAAAACTGCCCGACTTATAATTGTATGACCAATGTTGAGCTCTTCCATACCTTCAAGGCAAGCAACGGGGTAAACATTCCAGTAGGTTAAACCGTGACCCGCGTTAACTCTTAACCCCGCCGATCGCGCCTGCTGGCATCCTTGGGCTAATATGGCTAATTCTTTTTCTCTGCTGGCTTCGTCTTGGGCTTCGGCATATTTGCCCGTGTGCAATTCGATAAATTTGGCTTTAACTTTGACTGATGCTTCTATTTGTGCATAGTCGGCATCAATAAACAAACTTACCGGTATTCCCCCAGATTGTAATTTATCTACAACTTCGGTGATATGGGTAATTTGACCAACTATATCGAGACCGCCTTCGGTGGTTACTTCTTCGCGACGTTCCGGGACAAGAGTAATATAGTCGGGTTTGATGTTGAGGGCGATCGCTACCATCTCATCAGTAGCCGCCATTTCTAAATTTAAATGGGTTCGCACTGTTTGCCGCAATAAATGCACATCCCGATCTTGAATATGCCTGCGGTCTTCCCGTAAATGTACTGTAATACCATCGGCACCAGCAAGTTCTGCCAGCACTGCTGCTGCTACTGGGTCAGGTTCCACCGTCCGCCGTGCTTGCCGAATAGTGGCAATATGGTCAATATTGACACCGAGAGTAGGCATCTAAATTTCTCCGCCAATCGCAGTTTATCCTTGTAGTTGTCGCTGAAAACCCCGTGTTTTTAAACCCAGGATACAAGCGCTTTGGAGGCTAAAGCCTACCTAGTGTCATTATTGCATGAATACTCAAAAATTAATTTTTTTCTATTTTTATTTCATTACTTTTCTATTCTAATACTAGGATTTATATCTATAACAAATCTCAATAATATTTGTTATTATGACTGGATAATATTTAAATTCAATTTTATCAAAATCAGCCATTTTTAATTAGTTAATGATTATAGTAATTTTCGATTTTTCCGGCAAATATTTAAATGTTTTTTTCTCTAATCCTCTTTCAATTGTCATTCTGAACGCCAGCGAAGTGAATTACGGTACCATGACATGAGAGATGGCAGCATGATGCCAATCCCGCATCTATGCAACGCCCAAAAATATCTTTTATTATCCTACTATTCAGTCCACATTCATCCAGACGGTGTGGGCTGAATAGTATCCTGGGCTAAATTCAATCATTATTTATGGTTTTTGCGGCTGAAAATCTTTTCCCATTTGGCATAATCGTACCTTGCATAGCTACATTATCCATTTTTGCTCCCGTTACATTAGCTCCAACTAGATTAGCCCCAGCCATATCGGAACCATTGAGATTTGCTCCTGCCAGATTAGCATAGGTTAAGTCAGCATCTCGCAAGTTAACGCCGGTAACATCAATAGGATAAGAAATACCACCAATCAAGGCCGATTTTACATTAGACACAGATTGATACACATTATTTAAATTAGCATTTGTTAGATTAGCACTTTCCATATTAGCGCCAATCAGATTAGCATCAGTGAGGTTAGCATTATTCAAACTACTAATTACCATTCCAGCCATACTTAAATTAGCAGCCGTCAAATCGGCATTATCTAATTTAGCACCGTGCAGTTTAGCACCTATTAGACTACTACTTTGTAAATTTGCTCCGTTTAGATTAGCATTAATTAAATTTGCCCGGTTTAAATTAGCACCATTAAGATTAGTTCCCTGAAGATTTGCTTCTTTTAAATCGGCATCACTGAGATCAACACCATTTAATATGGAGCCACTCAAATCACAACCTCGACACTGTTTAGTTTCTAATAACTGTTTTAGATGGTCAGGATTCTCTGCTTTTACTGGGCTGACTACATTTATACTAAATAATAGTGTTGCGGTTGCCAATATACCTAATTTCATTTTTTGCCTTCCTCACAGTAGTCCGTATTTTTAATATCAGTTATTTAGCTAATATGACTAGTGATAAAAATCTATAAACCAATGTGACTTTACTGCCTTAAAGGTTTGATTTTAGCCACAACTTGAATGTGATTTAGATCATATAGCTCTCTGAAATTTTTATTAATAAAATTTTATCTTATTTTTTTATACAAAAATTGCTGTAACTTATCAAAAATTAAAAAAATTTACTAAAAACTGGCACAAGGACAGCTTGGCTGTTTTAGTTAAACATTCCCACCCAAATTATGTTATGAATAACTTTTTTATCATAAATTAATTACCGTTAATTCTTGTTAAGAAAACTTAACATTTATTTTAGGTATTACCTATTAAAACCTTTGGTATAAGGAAATAAAAGCAAGAGATACAAAACTTAAAGATTGGAAATAATCTGCAATATTACCTAAAATTCCCATAGAAATATGGCCAAAATTAATAAAAGAGCCAAAACGAAAAAATCTAGGTGCGATCGCCTATAAAAAACGGGTAAAAATTTTTTAGCAATAGCAGGGTTTAACCATTGATCAGACAGATATTTATACTATACTAATATATTAGTTGTAAATCAGTTTCGGCTGTAGATTTTGTTCAGTGTTACAGATTATCAGTAATATCAACTCTGTATCGATCGGCATATCTCTGAAACCGAGGCTCTACACGATCTAATTTTGGAGGTATTCCATGTCGATTTATGTAGGTAACTTGTCCTATGAAGTTACTAAAGAAGATGTTTCTCATGTATTTGGAGAATACGGAAAAGTTAAACGGGTCAGTCTGCCGACAGACCGGGAAACTGGAAATCCACGAGGATTTGGATTCGTGGAGATGGAAACAGAAGCCCAAGAAACAGCAGCGATCGAAGCCCTGGATGGGGCGGAATGGATGGGCCGAGATTTAAAAGTAAATAAGGCTAAACCCCGTGAAGATAATAATCGAGGTGGTGGTCGTGGAGGTCGTGGGGGTTACGGTGGCGATCGCGGCGATCGCGGCTATGGTGGCGATCGTGGCGATCGCGGTGGTCGTGGTAGATAATTTACCTCCCAACTCTATTAATCCTTAATCAATTACAGACCATCTGAAAATTTGCTATCTTTATTATTGAAGTTAATTAACTTAGGATAAAGAAAGGGTAAATTTTTGAGATGGTTTTTACTCATCAAGAATAGTTGCCCATAATGGTAAATTTGGTAAAACCCGATAAGCTATAGGAATTTGATAGCCATAAAAAATATGTGCTAAAATATTAATGGTGAATCAGTTCGGTTGTAGATTTTGTTCAGTGTTACAGATTACCCCCATTTGTACCCTTCTGTATCGACAGGCATATCTTCGCAACTGAGTCTCTACAAAAGCCAATTTTGGAGGTATTCCATGTCGATTTATGTAGGTAACTTGTCCTATGAAGTTACTAAAGAAGATGTTTCAGAAGTATTTGCAGAATACGGAACAGTTAAGAATGTAAATTTGCCAAAAGACCGAGAAACCGGACGGCCACGAGGATTTGGATTCGTGGAAATGGAAACAGAAGCAGAAGAAACAGCAGCGATCGAAGCCCTAGATGGGGCGGAATGGATGGGCCGAGATTTAAAAGTAAATAAGGCTAAACCCCGCGAAGATGGTAATCGAGGCGGTGGTCGTGGAGGTCGTGGGGGTTACGGTGGCGATCGCGGCGATCGTGGCTACGGTGGCGATCGCGGGAACAGACCACCAAAACGCTATTAAATACAGTATTAATGCTAGTCACAATTAAACTCAATAGTCAGAAAAAATTTTACCCAGACTTAAAGTATAGTGACAGCATTAAAAACTGGAAAAAGCTAGGGATGCCCCAATCCCCTAGCTTGGACCAATATTTTTAGACCACTTCTCAAAAAAATTCATCAAAAATAATGAGAAGGAAAATTGTGGCCAGGAATAAGTGTTAGTGAAAAGCAAAAGCTATAACATACTGTTCCCTTAGCATCTAAAATAGATAAAGAAACATCTAATTATCGTTTAGCAAAAAAAGGAGCAAGAATGACCCAAGTAGTTTTAGGGGAAAATGAAGGTATTGATTCGGCGCTACGCCGCTTTAAACGCCAAGTATCCAGAGCGGGAATTTTAGCAGAAGTAAAAAGTCGCCGCCATTTTGAAACACCACAAGAAAAACGCAAGCGTAAGGCAGTTGCAGCACAACGTAAAAGACGCTTCCGTTAAAAACTGACTGGACTTGAAAAAGCCCAATGGGAAAAATGAACTCGTAACCATTACGTTAATATTACAACGTCAAAGGTTTATGGGAATTGGCGTTTGCTACCGAGAGAACGGACAAACAGATGCCATGAAAACAAGTGCGATCGCATTTCTCAACATTTAAAGCGATCGCACTTATCCTATTTATAGGATAAAAGTGGAAATGGGACATGGGACATAGAAAATAGATAAAAAATCAGAAATTATGATAATTACAGCGCCCTTATATTAATTAATAAAAATCATGTATATTGGCGATGTATATTGGCGATAAAATACATTATATTTATACCAATAAAAAAATAATTAATAGATAAACACAAAAAATAATTAAACCTAAATGAAACCAATAGTTTTTTGTGACTTTGACGGCACCATTACTGCCGAAGAAACCTTTGTAGTAATGATTAAAGAATTTACCCCAGAATTAGCCGATAAATTACTACCAGAAATGTATGCCTTCCGATTAACAATTCGGGAAGGAGTGCGACAGTTAATGCACTCAATACCATCAAAACGTTATCCAGAAATACTAGAATTTATGCGCTATCAACCCATCCGCCCTGGATTTGTGGAACTATTAGATTTTCTGGAGACTCAAAACATACCATTAGTAATAGTATCAGGCGGATTATTAGGGATGGTAAAAACCATACTAGGTAATTTAGAAAAAAGAGTATATGCGATTCACGCCTTTGATGTAGACACTAGCGGAGAATATTTACAAGTGCGATCGGATTTTGAATACGGCCCAGAATTAGTAGCTAAAATTAAAGTAATGGAATTATACCAGACTCCCACACAAATTGCCATAGGCGATTCCTTAACTGATTTAATTATGGCAATGGCAGCTAAAATAGTATTTGCTCGCGATCGCCTAGCCCAATACCTAGACGAAAGACAAAAACCTTACATAATATGGCAAGACTTTTTTGATATCAAAGAAAAATTAGAAATAAAATTAAAAGAATTAGAAGAAATTTAAAAATTAATCCTAATCAGGATAATTACAAAATATTCAGTAGGATAAAAACCAGATAAATATAATAAATATCAATAGAAACATAACCCTAGAGAAACTTAACTAAAAACTTAACTCGTGAAAATAGAAAATCCGGTTGTCATATCCGGTTGTCACATAAAGCGGTAGAATAGAATGCAATGGCATCTGGGTAGACTCGGATCGACATATAAAATTTTGAGGAAATTGCTAAATGACCGCCACTACCGTTAAGTTAAATTACGAAATCAAAGACATATCTCTAGCCCCAATGGGCAAACAGCGTATAGACTGGGCAGGGCGTGAAATGCCTGTATTACGTCAAATACGCGATCGCTTTGCCCAAGAAAAACCCTTAGCAGGAATTCGGATAGCCGCTTGCTGCCACGTTACCACAGAAACAGCTAATCTAGCGATCGCCATCAAAGCCGCAGGAGCCGACGCCATCCTCATAGCCAGTAACCCCCTATCTACCCAAGATGATGTAGCCGCCTGCTTAGTCGCAGATTACGGAATCCCTGTATTTGCCATCAAAGGCGAAGACGCCGAAACCTATAACCGTCACGTCCAAATAGCCCTGGATCATCGCCCCAACATTATCATCGATGATGGTTGCGACGTAGTTGCTACCCTAGTAAAAGAACGTAAAAACCAACTACCAGAAATTATCGGCACCACCGAAGAAACCACCACAGGTATAGTTCGCCTGAAAGCCATGTTAAAAGATGGCGTCCTTTCCTTCCCCGCCATCAACGTCAACGACGCCGAAACCAAACATTTCTTTGATAACCGTTACGGCACAGGTCAATCTACCCTAGATGGTATCATTCGCGCTACCAATATCTTATTAGCAGGTAAAACCGTCGTTGTAGTTGGTTATGGTTGGTGCGGTAAAGGCACAGCCATGCGTGCCAGAGGAATGGGTGCAAATGTTATTGTCACCGAAATTGACTCCGTAAAAGCCATTGAAGCAGTTATGGATGGCTTCCGCGTTATGCCAATGGCAGATGCAGCCTCAGAAGGAGATATTTTCATCACCGTTACAGGCAACAAGCACGTTATTCGCGGTGAACATTTCGATGTAATGAAAGATGGTGCAATTGTTTGTAACTCCGGACACTTCGATATCGAAATTGATCTAAAATCCCTAGCTAATAAAGCATCAGAAATTAAAACCGTGCGTAACTTCACCGAAGAATATCGCCTCACTAGCGGTAAATCAATTATAGTTTTAGGTGAAGGACGACTAATTAACCTGGCAGCCGCAGAAGGCCACCCCAGCGCCGTTATGGATATGAGCTTTGCTAACCAAGCTTTAGGTTGCGAATATCTCGCCAAAAATAAAGGCAAACTCACACCAGGTATTTACTCTATTCCAGTAGAATTAGACAAAGAAATCGCTCGCTTGAAATTACAAGCAATGGGTATAGCAATTGATACTCTAACAACTGAGCAAATAGAGTACATTAACTCCTGGGCATCAGGAACTTAATTTATTACCTTCCAATAATAACAGGGTGGGCAATGCTCACCCTGTTATGTTAAAGTGCTATTGTAAAAATTACCTTATCATTTCAAAACAAATACCCATGCATGAATGGATAACGAACATTATGACCTCCCTCGGTTATTGGGGAATAGGCTTATTAATGTTCTTAGAAAATCTATTTCCTCCCATACCCTCAGAGTTAATTATGCCTTTGGCGGGGTTTACAGTAGCTAAAGGTGATATGCAAATTTTGCCTGTTATGGTCGCGGGAGTAGTAGGTACCGTGCTGGGTGCTCTACCTTGGTATTATGCAGGCAAATTATTAGGTGAAGAACGTTTACAAAGATTAGCTAACTCCTACGGTAAATGGTTAGGAATTACCAGCAAAGATATTGCTAAATCAACTGCTTGGTTTGAAAAACATGGTAATAGTGCTGTGTTACTGTGTCGGATGGTGCCGGGAGTTCGCACATTAATTTCTATTCCCGCAGGTATCAGTGATATGGATATTCTGCCTTTTATATTTTATTCCACGATCGGTACTACTTTATGGGTAGGTTTGTTAACTGCTGCCGGCTACTTTTTGGGGAATAATTATGAATTGGTGGATGAATATCTTGCCCCAGTTTCTAAAATTGTTATTGTCACGATCGCGATCGCCTTTGGTTTGTTTGTGTGGAAAAAAAAGAGGTTAAAAGATATGTAATTTTTAATTAAATAGGAAAAATAGGGAATAGAAACAAATAAGCTGATTATTTTCCTAATTAGGGTTAATTTTTTTTAGCAAATACTATGAATTTCTACAATTAGCTATTTTATAGAAGTGCATCTCATAGACCGTAAATAAGTTGGTTGTGATGTCTTTGGTAAAATAGCTAACATTATCCTCACGAGGTGACAACTCAATCAAAGAGTAGATCAAATAAGATTTCTAGCCTAGCTTTCGGGTAAGGGTGATGTTATGCTTAACAAATTTGAGCAATAAAAAACAATGAAGACCCGTAGCTTTACAGTTATTCTTCACAAAGAAGATGATATGTATATTGCTGAGTGCCCAGAAGTTGGTACGGTCGATCAGGGCGAAACCATTGAACAAGCGATCGCTGGCTTGAAGGAAGCAACGCGGCTTTACTTAGAGGAATTTCCTATACCCGAAACCTCTCCTAGATTCGTGACCAGCATTGAGGTCAGCTATGCCTAAATTGCCACGAATCTCAAGCAGAGAAGCAATTCGCGCATTGGAACGTTTAGGATTTGAGTAACTTCGTCAAACTGGTAGCCACATTGTTATGATGCACATAACACACCGTTGCACCTTGGCAAAGCGATCGGTTAAACTAGACAACCGAGAGCAGGTGAAATCAGCCTTTATCAAGAAACTTTCCGTAGAATAATATAGTTAATATCCTTATTATCTTCGCTTGTTTTTCCCCGCTTTAAATTACAAACTACAATTTCTAATTCAACCAAATCTATCATGTTTGTAAAACCAATCAGTTTATTAACTTTGTTTGGCTTATTGTCGATTAATACGAGTGTTTCTATTGCTTTCCTTGCTCAACCTTCCTTAAGCGAAACCGTACTGGTATGTCTTTCTAGCTCACCAAGAAATCAGATGCTTGAGATCGATCTGATAGATCGTATTAATCGCATTAAACTGAATGCAGAACGAGCACTTAATGAAATCAAATCTATCGAAACTGAAATCAATAGTTACTCTGGCAAAATTGATAAAGTTAACGAATTAGGTGAAAAATTAGTCGGATGGGATGGAAAAATTTCAGGATTAGCTAATATAATTTTGACAGATTTTATAGATATACCTGGTTTAGACGTGGCGTTTAACAAACCAGGTTGGGATAAGATAGGTTTTAACCTTAGTAAATCCCTGCTTGATGTCAGTAAAGTTTTGAAAGTTTTTACACCTTCCAATTTAGCAGATTGGATTAAAGGAACTTCCTTAAGTATTGCTGAATCTAAGTTGACAATTACTTCAAATTCAGCCGAAGCAGTTAGGATTCTTTCCAAACAATTGAGGAGTTTAAGAGCGCAATGCCAACAGGAAAAAGCACCGAAGAACCCTCCAAATAATCGCCCGCAAGATCCGCCTGCTTATAATAATAACGAATCAATTGTACCCAGCAATAATCCTCCAAGCCCACCTGATTATAATAATAACGATCCATCCTTACCGAAAAATAATGCTTTGGTTACGCCAATTGCACCTTTTAATAACACCCCATTCACGGCAACTATTTTTATCTCCTTTGTAGGTAATGATCGCCCACAGCTTATAAATACAAGAGATTTAATATTAGGACAACTAGGCAATCCTCCTATGTGTTCTGTTGTTACTAATGTTACAGATACCAAACCCATCACTCAGTCCCCAGAGGAATACAAGGCGTATATTTCTTCTCTTAAATTGCCTTACAACAACTTAATGTTCTTTGTTGTATCTCCCACAAATAAGTTACCAATATTGTGGAACTCGTCTGGTAATCGATTAGAAAAAGCGGAGATTTCATACGAAGATAATCTTCAAACTCAATACCTTTTTTCTTACAGTATCACCGACTTTGGTGCTAGGATGCCCATAGGAGGAACCTTTACCTTTTTTAAGGATAATCTTAACTCTAAAGTTAATGCCGATCCTAATTATATGAAAAAAAATTTCGAGGAAATGGTTAACCTAGGATTGTCAATGACTCCTGGATACACGGTTGATAAATCGACAGTAAAATGTAACTTTTAAGAGGCGGGGAATTTTGCGATCACCTTCCATTTGCTGTGGGAAATGGTGTTGCAGAGCGCTTCCTGATGTGCGATCGGAGAAGGCAGATCTCGCCACATCGCCAAAATTCGGATACCGCAACGGGTCAATTTTTTAAAATCCTTTCTCAGTAGGCTTTTGTATTGCTGGCTTCCTTCTACTGGTTTATTTATGCCGAAACTGAGAAGCCCGTTTAGGTTGTCTGTTTCTAACCGAGATTAGGTAAGCAAAGATGGTTAGCTGCGTTGGTGAGTCTATAGAGATTGTCGGCACCAAAGTTAAGTGCGATCGCTTATCTTGTAGCTTAGGTTGAGAAAACGAAACCCAAGAAATAACCAATTATGTGAATATTATACATTATCCGGTGACGCGATCGCAATTACTACAGAATGCTTTGTGATACCTACAGCGAGAAAGGCGATCGCTGCATAACATATCATTGGAACGGACAATGTTATGATATTTTTGTGTTGAATTGAAAGGCGATCGCCTTTCAATTAAGCCGTTGTGCAGCTTAGGTTGTCTGTTTGGACGGTGCGGGCTTCTGGTTGGTATTGAAAATTCAGGGCGTGGGTATTGGCTCTGCATTTCATAATTCTCAGCAGTGGCAAAGGGTAGCATTTAGCCTATTGAAAACCTGCCATTTTTATTCTAAGCTCGAAAGTAGTTCCTTTTCTTCTATTGTCTAAACTCTATGACTGTTTACTTTTTTAGCGCTGACGAAAAACCTTACGGCTGTTTTTGTAATTTCTCTCTACATGGTTTTAAATTAAATGGTCTGTGGTGGCCAACTGCGGAGCATTATTATCAAGCCCAGAAATTTGTGGGGACTCCCCATGCCGAAATTATTCGGGTAGCTAAAACTCCGGCAGAATCAGCTAAATTAGGTCATTCTCTTCCCCATCGCCTCGATTGGAAAAAAAATAAATATGAAGTGATGCGACAAGCGGTACTTTGTAAATTTCAAACTCATGAAGATATTCGGGAAATCTTGATAGAGACAGGAGATAAAACTATTGTTCAGAAAGATATGGGAGATGCCTATTGGGGGTTGGGTAAAGATGGCAAAGGTCATAATTATCTGGGCAAGATTTTAATGGAAGTGCGATCGACTTTTTTGGCAGAGCGTAACTTTCGATCTGAGAGCTACCAAAAAATAGAAATGAATCTGCTGAGGTGAAGAATGTTTTACTTAGCGATCGCCTATTTTTCCGGTTCAGGCAAAACCCATCTAATGGCTGAAGCTATCGCTGAAGGTGCCAGGGAAATTAGGGGAGTAAAGGTGGAGTTATTGCGGATTATCGAACAGCAAATTGTCAATGGAGTTTGGCAAGATCCAGAAATGCTGGAAAAACTCAATCAAGCAGATGCCATTGTATTTGGATCACCTACTTATATGGGAGGAGTTGCTGGTCAATTTAAGCTGTTTATTGATGGGGCAAGTGAGGGTTGGTTAAGGCAAGCCTGGAAAGATAAAATAGCGGCAGGTTTTACCCATGGCAGTTGCCCCAATGGCGATCAACAAAGTACCCTGATTGCCTTGGCAATTAATGCAGCTCAACACGGTATGATCTGGGTGAGTGGAGGAGAGTTACCTAGTCAATTTGTAGGCAAAGAAGATGGAGTAAATCGTTTGGGATCGTTTTTAGGGGTGATGGGCCAAGGGACAGATCCCAGTACCGGAGAAGATATTATTGATCTTAATCCTGGCGATCGCCTCACCGCTATCCGATTTGGCAAACGAATTGCGGAAATATCCCAGCGTTGGAGTGGCAACCATGGTTACCATTGAAATCTTTGCTATCGGTAATGAATTGCTGATTGGAGATGTCTTAGATACCAATAGCCACTGGGTCATCAAAAAAATTACCGGGATGGGGGGACAAGTCAATCGTTCGGCGATTTTACCGGATGAGAAAGAAGTAATTGCCCCAGAAATACAAGGGGCGTTGCTTAGAAAAACCGAGGTAATTTTTACCATTGGAGGGATGGGGCCAACTGCCGACGATCTCACATTAGCAGCGATTGCCCAAGCCATCGATCAGCCTTTAGAACCCCATGCAGAAGCGATGGCCTTAGTGCAGCAAAAATATCAAGAATTGGCTCAAAAAGGGTATGTGCAAGATGCAACTCTAACCCCAGCGCGAGAAAAAATGGGGATATTACCCAAAGGTTCTTTTCCTATTCCCAATCCCGTAGGTGCAGCGCCTGCCGTTATCTCCCTAGTTCAAGACAGCATGATCATGAGTTTACCGGGTGTACCGCAAGAGCTAAAAACTATCTTTGACAACTCTTTGCTACCTCTAATTCAGGAAAAATTGGGTGATAAGTTCTATTTAGAGAAAGAGACCCTAGTTCGTAGTAATGATGAATCCGCGATCGCTCCCCTTCTCCAGAAAGTAGCGCAAAACCATCCTCAAGTATATATAAAATCTAGGGCCAAACAGTTTGAGAGAAATAGACGATTTCAAGTAACTTTTGCTTACTGTGGTGAATCAAAAGCAGCAGTAATGCTCACAATCGATCAAGCGATACAAGACTGGGAACAAGAATTAGATAAAGTGGGAATTTCCTTAGAACATCTGGAATAATTATCTGAGAAATTGCCTAACTTTCACTCACCGAGAGTACCTCTGCTCTATGCACAATCTCATCTGAAACTCGGAAAAGTTTTCTGCACCACTAAGGTCTCCAATGTTAACAGATATTCAAGCCGCTTTGCCCATCGATCCTCAACCCTATGTCATTAGCGATCGCCCCACCGGTTTAGTAATCGTAGATGTGCTCAACGGCTTTTGTACTGTCGGCTATGGCCCCATTGCTCCCCTAGTCCCTGATGCACAAATTGGGACGATGGTGACAGAAAGCGATCGCCTAGCCCGATCTTTTGTGGCTCAAAATCGGCCCATACTCGTTTTTTTAGATACCCATGAACCAGGTAAACCCGAACCCCCTTATCCCCCTCATTGCGAAATGGGCACAGGAGAAGAAAATCTCGTTCCCGAACTACAATGGCTAGAAAATCACCCTTTAGCTACCCTAATTACCAAAGATTGTATTAACGGTTTTATTGGGGCTATTGACCCAATAACAAAGCGCAATGTAGTTTTAGACTGGATTGGCGATCGCCAATTAGAAATCTTAGTCGTTGTGGGAATTTGCACAGATATTTGTGTGATGGATTTTGTGACCACCATGCTATCAGTTCGGAATCACGGTTTATTGCCTACCTTAAAAGAGATCGTCGTTTACGAAAAAGGGTGTGCAACCCACCATCTCACCCCAGAAATGGCCGACCAGCAAGGCTTACCCAAAACAGCAATTCATCCCCAAAAAATTGCCCATCACTTTGGTTTATATACCATGACCGAACGAGGCGCTAGGATTGCTTCTGCCATTGAAATTTAACTGTTTTAAAACTCTGGACTTACGCTAAGATATAGTGACTTGTCTAAATAGACTTTTCTGAAATCTTTCTAAAAACTTTATCTAATAACCTTTCTACTCATTGCCACCAGCAAGATAGAACAACGTTCAGCAAATACGCAGGGTGATTTAACAAGAGAATCAGGCTGTAGATATGGTTGAGGGGTTCACAAAAGGATAAAGGTGTCAAGAAGGTTGCAATAAAAAGATATAAGGACAGATGAGCACTTGAGGGTTGTTTCTGCTAAGGATTCAGTTCTATGTTTTCATGGCAACTTTCAATAACATTTGCCTCTATCACCGTAAGTCCAGAACTGAGAGAAAACATTAGAGTTTCAGTGCCAGATTAGGCAAGCAAAGATAGTTGGCTTCATTGTTGAGTCCATAGAGATTGTCGGCCCCAAAGTTAGGAATAATTAAGCGATCGCTGCATAACACATCATTGGAACGGACAATGTTATGATATTTTTGTGTTGAATTGAAAGGCGATCGCGCTCAGTTAAGCCATTGATTCAGAAACTAAAAGCGAACGAAGATAACCCAATATTTGATGGTTTATTTCGCTGTCTGCTATGCTGGTCGAGTATTTTGGCTCTAGTATCAATTTTTTTTCCTCTCAAGAGTTATA
>CAWUOF010000020.1:0-16948 GCA_963923765.1 uncultured bacterium
ATTTTTAAGTCTAAGCTTGCTGTACTAATTGATTTAATGAGGGGATTTTTACAATTAGGAGATATTGTTATTATTTTATATAATTTCGTTTTTGGTTGACAATAGGGAAAAGGGAAAAGTAATAAAAATCTGTTAAGGTGTATGTTGGCCAAAGATATTATTTACAAAAACCTTTGGTTAAAAAATATAGTAAAATTAGTATGATCGCCCTTAATTTAAGTAAGTAAATATCAAAACTTTAACTTACTCACTAAATAATTTAAATAAGTATAAATAGCCGGGTTTAAAAAAACCGGCTGAAAATAAATTATTTATTTTGAATTGTCTATTTTTAATTAGCCTTTGTTAATTTTGCATTTGTTTAGCCTTTATTTTGGGTTTATTTAACTACACGCAAAGTTAATTTTCGACTTTCAAATAGTTGCCATACTCCATCTGTTACCGTTTTAACTACTTGAGGGTCACACTCGGCTAAAAATTCTTCTGCGGTAATATTGCCAGCGAAAAAATCTTTCGATCGCTGGATTAAATGTTTAGCAGAAGCAAAACCTATAGATTTAATAACAAATGTAGCTATAGGCGAGTTTTTAATATCATAAGCTGAGTCTCTAGTCCGGCCTTTGGAGAGTAAATCTAAAACTTCACTTTCTAAGGTAGTTTCGGGAGGATAACTAGTGGGAATATCTGGCAAAAATTGTTCTAATACTGGAGTAGTAACTCCTGGCGTTGGTAATTCTCCCATCATTGTTGATACAGGAATATCTCTACCCAGACGATAGGAAAGTGCTTCTAAAATGGCGATCGCAATTAATTTAATTCCTAAATAAAGCCTTGCTACGTCTAAATTCTTTTTAGTCCGTGTAATTAATTGATTGTAATGATTATCATCTGGTTCTCCCATAAAGTGTTGAAATACCAATTCGGGCTGAAGGAAATTCATAAATCCTTCCATCTTTTGCATAGACTTACGATAGCCGACAACAGTGTAAGAATTGGCATTACTTAATTCGTGATTAGTTTCTGGCATTAAATTCCAGGTATTATCCAAAAAATCGGCGGAGTTTGGATAAGCAAAATTTTCTACATCTCGGTTGCCTAAACGGACGGCACGTTTAACAGCTTCTAATGTTTCCGTTTCTGACCAACCAAGATTAAATTTTTGATTAGTTGCTTTCATGCGATCGGCTAAAAGATCACTAGCTGTTAAACCAGATGGTTGTTTAGGTCTAAAAGGAATAGTAGCTTCAATACAAGCTGCTATTTTAGCTATAATACTAGGTGGCAAAAAATGTTCTAAGCTGATAGCTGCAACTACCGCACTTAAAAACTCATTTTGTCCTGCAAATGGAGATAATGACTGGGCTGGAAAAAATCCAAATATAGCCGTTACAATATCAAACATTAAAGAATTAGGCAATTCATTTTCTTCGCGAATTACTAACTGTCCGCGTACTTCTTTAACAAAGGGAGAAATGTAACTACTAATGTTTAAATTTACTCCTCGATCGACCTGCACATATACGAGGTCATGGAATAAAGCGGCCAATACTTCAATGGGATCCACCGATCCCCCTACTTCAAAAATATGTTCTGGAGTATGAAAATAACGCCAGGGGCCACTCATTGTTTGAATAATTAATTCAGCACTATTTTCAAGCTGAGTCATATTTATTTGGCCTTTTAATTCGGTCATGGCCCAAATTAAAGAATCCAAGCAACGTTTACGCGCAAATTCCAGATCCATTTTGACCTCCTGTGCTTTCCCTGATTCCTTTGCCTGGTTGCATAGTATCAAAGGTATTACCTGAATGCTATATGCTACTTACAAATGTCTCTAAGCATATTGCAATGTTTATATGTTAAATCTATTTTTCCGGCCATGATAAGGAATAAAAATTTTTAAATTTGTACTAAAGGACACTGAGCATCGATATAGTAGCATCAGTTAGGCAAATAGACTTGCTAGTTGGGTTTTGGCACAGTAAACCGCTAAAATTATGCTACTAATATATGACTAAGTTAATAAATTAGGATTTTTTTAGCTATGGCAGACGAGGAAAAAACCTCTATAGGGACTGATGGGCGATCGCTCCTACTACAATTAACTAACTCTATTAATATCTCAGTCCACGACATTTTAGCAGTAATTCAAGAACTAGAAAATCAAAAGTTATTTGCTGAAGACATACAAACATTAGCTGGAGAATGGCTACTACTTTGGACTTCTGGAACTAAAAAATACGAAAATCTAACTAAAAAATCCCTGGCTGCCCCTATTATAACTAACCCTATTATAATAAATAATTCTAGCAAAACTCAAATTATCCAATGTTTTGATATTCATCAAAATCGCATTGAAAATCAAGTAATTTTTCCCTTTGGTTCCCTAACTGTAGCTGGTTCTTTTATTTATACCCCCAAAAAACGGATTGAATTTATTTTTAATAAAATTTCCTTGCAAATAGGCGTTTTACCTATTTTAAATATACCCCTAGGAAATTGGGCTAAGGGATGGTTACAAACTACTTATCTTGATTCCCATATCCATATAGAAAGAGGCGATCGAGGTGGAGTATCTGTTTATTTGAAACAAAGTTAGGAATTAAGTTAGGTATTGATTAAAATAGATAATTTCTGTATAAAAAAATAGTATTTTTGCTTTTCTATAAAATTAGAATAAAGAACAGCCAGGAAAAGATTTATAGGTAATTTATTATTATTCTCTTCCTAACTATTCTGATAAATTCTATATTTAAGAATTGCTTTTATCTTGCAATACTGTTTTAGAAACTATGCGAGTTTTCTTGCGATCGGCTTCAGAAAGATCTTGACCGGCTTGTAGTTGTGTGGCACTGGTTTGTAATACCGTAGCTGCTCCTGTATCTCCCATTTGTAGTGCTGTTTTTGCCGCAGTTTGTAACATAGTAGCAGCACCGGCGCGATCGCCTGACATTAATTTTGCTTCAGCTAGTTGTGTTTGTCTATATTTTGCTAAGGCTAAAATAGATTGTTGTACCTGGGCATTAGGTACTGGTTGATAATTGTTGAGGAAATTAGCTTCTACAGGTATTTTATCAGAAAATAAACCTGTAGCACCAATACTCGGATCATCATAACGAATTTGTACAGTAGCAATAGTTTGCATTCCTTCGGGAAATTTGCCAATGTATATATTAGCTAAAATTACTCGCTCTGTATTTATCATCAAATCACCCAAACGAACTATAAATTGACCTTCTGACATTTGGGCTGCTAATTCAATGACATCAGGCTTTACCTGGGCGATCGGTTTTAGTTCTGCTAAACGGACATTTGGAATTAAAGATAGTAATAGATAAGAATTAGTTAATCCTACAGTAGCAATGCGTGTAAATAAACGGCTAAATTCTTCTACTGCTTGTTCGGCTCTTTCGATATAAACGAGGGTACCGCCACCTTTATCGGCTATTTCTTCGAGGATATCTTGATTCCAATGGTCGCCAAATCCTAAACTATTTAAAGTAATATTATATTCTGCTGCAAGTTCAGCAAATTTTAAACAGCGATCGTTATCTCCATGCTCATTTTCTCCATCCGTTAGTAAAAAAGCTTGGGAAATAGCATCTTTTTTCCCTTTAGCTAATTCTTCTATTCCTATTTTTAAACCTTCATCAATAGCTGTTCCGCCATCGGCTCTTAATTGGCTGATTTGTTTATTTATAGTATTTTTATTTTCCCCAACAAGCTGATTTGGAACAATAATTTTAGCTTTATGATCAAAAGCAACTATGGAAATGCGATCGCTCGGTTTTAAACGGTCAATAATGCTTTTTGCTGCTTTTTTTACCATTTCTAAGGGGCGCCCAGTCATGGAGCCACTATGGTCTAATATTAAGCATAAATTCAGGGGTACAGATGCTCCTATTTCTCCTGGCTGGGCAGAAATTGATATTTGTAGTTGACGCTGGCTTGTTACTTGCATCACATCAATATGGGCATCATTTAAAATAGGCTGCAAACTAACTTTCATAATGCATTATTCCTTGCTGAGATTTGGTTTAATTTTAAGCGAACAAGAGAGGGCTTGACTATATAGCCGAGCAAACTTTTTAATATACCCGGTTAAAATTATGATGATTTTTTTCTACTTGGTATTATTCAGTATGCATTTTTCCATTTCCTTATAATTTAGTTTTCTATAGCGGGAATAATAGCCATATTAGTTTGCGGATCAAACAGATGTATTTTTTGTATATTCATTCCTAGCCAGATAATTTCGCCTATTTTGACGATGCGATCGGGATCTGTTCTAACTAGCAGAGGTGGTTGGGAAGGTACATCAACTAGATTAACATGAAGTAAGGTTTCATTACCCAAAGCTTCAACTAGATTTACTTTTACTTGGATGTTTTTTAATGCTGGCACACTTACATTTAAATGTTCTGGACGAATGCCTAAAATTAGGGAATTTCCATCATAATTTTTTAAAGCTGTCACCCAATTATCAGACAAGGAAAAACGAAATTGAGGATGAATAATAAGCTGAGGTGCTTGAAATTGTACTGGCAGAAAATTCATCGGTGGTGAACCGATAAATTCCGCGACAAAACGGTTAGCTGGGCGATTATAAATATCTAAGGGTGCAGCAATTTGTTGAATTTGACCGGCATTCATCACGGCAATACGATCGCCCATAGTCATTGCTTCAGTTTGATCATGGGTGACATAAATAGTAGTTGTGTTTAAATGACGTTGTAGTTTAACTATTTGGGTACGAGTTTCTGTGCGTAATTTAGCATCTAAATTAGATAAAGGTTCATCCATTAAAAATACTTGGGGATTGCGAGCGATCGCCCTACCTAATGCTACTCGTTGTTTTTGTCCGCCAGAAAGTTCTTTTGGTAGTCGATCGAGTAAAGATTCAATTTGCAGCATTTTTGCTACCATTTCCACTCGATCGCTTATAGTTTTTTCGGTTTCTGACATATAGCGTAAATTTTTTGGTAGCGATCGAGTCATAGCTACTAAAATTTTTTCTACCCAAATTGTTAATTGTTGATAAAAATCCTGAGTTTCTCTGGGATTATTTTCTTTTAATTTAGCTCGTCTTAAGCCAAAGGCAATATTATCATAAACTGTCAGGTGGGGATAAAGGGCATAACTTTGAAACACCATCGCAATATCTCTTTCTTTCGGTGGTAATTCATTTACCAACATATCCCCCACCCAAATATTACCCGCGCTTAACTCATCCAAACCGGCAATTAATCTTAATAGCGTGCTTTTCCCGCAACCAGAAGGCCCAACCAGTACCATAAATTCTCCATCTCTGACAGTGAGATTAATGCGCCGTAAAATAGCTTGATTACTGGAAGTATAGCCAGGAGAATTTGACTGTAAATTTTCTGCAAATTCCGGTTTTTTTTGTTCTAAATTTTTGGAACGAGAAGGAAAACTTTTGTAAACATTTTCTAAAATTACGTGAGCCATTGTTAATACTTTGCTAGGGAACTAATATCAGGAAAAAAATTAATTTCTAGGTGGTAATTTTAATGAACAAGGTTAATTTTTCAGGGAGATAATTAAGCGATGCGTTAGTTAATTTCCAATAATATCAAATAATATCAGATAATATCAGAAAAATTTATCTAACGCACCCTAAACCAGAGACATGATATTACTCGCGATCGCTGCCGACAGAAACCACGACAGAAATTATTATTTCTCCTTCCTGAAGTTGCGATAAGCGCTCGCCTTTACTATCTTTACCTTGCAATTCCAAAGAATCAACATCACAATAAATTAACCTCTGTGCATTAGTCAGCAAAACAATTTTAGTTTCTGATTTGGCTGGCACTACTGCTGCCAAATTATCAGTTTTATTGTTAAATTGCAAAGCTTGTGTACCCAAATCACCACGATTAGATAATCGCAGCACATTTACTGGTATTTTTTTGACATAACCTTGCTCAGAAACTAACAATATATTTTCCTTGGCATTGACAATAACTTGAGCAATTATCTGTTCTTTTTTACCTAAAGCCATAGCTGGATTTGCCATTGCTGCTCGATTCATTAATGGTAACTGTTGCTGATTAACTTCCATTCGCAACAAACGCCCACCGCTAGTCGCTAAAATCAAATTTTGAGAGCTAGTGGTAATATTGGCATATAACAACTCATCATCATCTTTAAGCTTACAAAGCGTAATTCCGCGAGAACTCAAATTTTCTAATTCCATAAAAGGTAAGCGTTTAATTCGACCTTGTTTAGTTAGCATTACCATTTGGGCAGTTTCTAAATTCTCAGACAAGATAAATTGAGCAATTATATTTTGTCCTTCACTTTGGGCGCTATTAGGTAATAAACTTATCAGTGGTGTTCCCCGCTTTTGTGGTGGAGTAATAGGAATATTTCGGACTTTAACAGGGTAAGCTTTGCCTGTTTTAGTTATTAGCAAAATATCTTGATTTGCTTTAACTATTTGACTTTCAATAATAATGTCATCTTCAAAACTACCATTTTGAGATTTAGTTTTTTTCCCACTACGGCGGTCTTTGTTTTTTTCATTATTAATTGTTTGTCGTCGCCCATAACCTTTTTGGGTAAATTCTAGCCTCGTTTCCTCTTCTTCTAGTAAAGAAAGTTGAGTACCGATCGACTGTATTGGCGCGGCAGATTGATTGGTTTCTATTTCCTCAAGAGATGATTTTGATTTAGCTGATTTAGCTGGTGTTTTAGTTGTTGTAGATTTTTCTGGTTCTGTTTTGTTTTTAGATTTAGATTTTCCTTTTTCTGGTTTTGTCTCTGGTTCTAAAAGTGGTAATTTTTCAGTGTTTTTAGTATCTGTATTACCATTTTTATTACCATCTTTACTGGTAGTAGAAGTTTTGGTATTTTTGCTAGTTTCGGTTGTTATCCGAGAATTTTTTGGAGAAGTTAAGGATTGATGAATCCGAGTACGGCGAACATCCGCATATTTGCGTTTAAGGGCGCGTAGTTCTTTTTTTAGGGCTTTAAGAAGTTCAGAGCGATCGCTTAATAACTTTTGTAATTCTGCAATTTTCTCTGATAATTCTTGATATTCTGCTTGTAAACTTTGCCGTTCCAAATTCGTTAAACGTCGTAAAGGCATAGCTAAAATTGCATCTGCTTGAGCCTCACTCATATTATAGCGATTTTGCAATTGAATTTTAGCGCTACTACCATCAGGGGCACGGCGGAGAAGTTCTATTAAAGCATCTAAATTACTAAGAGCTTCAATTAAACCTGCAACGATATGAATACGTTTTTGAGCTTTGTCTAACTCATAAGTATAACGACGATTAAGGGTTTGTTCGCGAAATTCTAAAAACTGCTCAAGTACTTGTCTTAAGCTTAATTGACGCGGTTGGCTATTTACCAAGGCGAGTAAAATTACACCAAAGTTACTTTGTAAAGCAGTTTGCTGATATAAATGGGCGAGAACAGATTGGGGGTTAGCTTCTCGTTTTAGTTCAACTACTACACGAATACCTTCGCGATCGCTTTCATCCCTGAGATCAGCTACTCCTTCTAAATTGCCTTGATTGACTAATTGGGCTACTTTTTCAATCCAAGCAGCTTTATTTACCTGAAATGGTAATTCTGTTACTACAATTGCCGTGCGACGATGACGCCCTTTACTGCCAGGAATTTCTTCAATGCGGGCAACTCCACGCATGGTGATGCTACCTTTGCCAGTACTGTAAGCGTCACGAATTCCTTCACTGCCCACTATTTCCCCACCTGTGGGAAAATCTGGACCAGGAATTAACTCAAATAATTTTTCATCGGGTAAAGTTGGCCGATCGATTAAGGCAATTAAACCATCTATTATTTCTCCCAAGTTATGGGGGGGAATATTGGTAGCCATTCCCACTGCTATTCCCGTACAGCCATTTAGCAATAAAATTGGTAATTGCGCTGGCAATACTACGGGTTCTTGCTGGGAATTATCAAAGTTACCGATAAACTCTACCGTAGCATCTCCAATTTCACTAAGCATGGCCTCGTGACTAATGGAGGCGAGGCGAGTTTCGGTGTAACGCATTGCTGCGGGTGGGTCATTATCTATCGAGCCAAAGTTGCCGTGTCCCGCTAATAGAGGATAGCGGCTAGAAAAATCTTGTACCATCCTGACCAAAGCATCATATACGGCTTGGTCGCCGTGAGGATGGTATTTACCAAGTACGTCCCCAACTACACGGGCACATTTGCGGTAGGGGCGATCGGGTGTGAGACCGAGTTCATGCATCGCATACAAAATTCGTCGATGAACTGGCTTGAGGCCATCGCGAACGTCTGGTAACGCTCGTCCAACTATGACGCTCATCGCATATTCAAGGTACGACTTTTGCATTTCTGAATGCAAAGCTGTGGGAATGATTTGTCCAGTCGAGACCATGTTTAACCTAATTTTCGACCTTCTTTTTCATCCTACCTATAGATTACGATCGCGAGAAATGCTCTCTTTGTTCTTTAAATCTTGTTTTGCCTATTTTGGGCTGTTTTTGGCTCTTATTAGCCGTATTTTTAAAAATAATGTTAATTTATACCTAAAAGTGGCGATCGCTACAGATAACTCTAAGATCCATCCTTTACCTTGCAACGAGAATATATCTGTTATACTGTCACGGGGCTATTAAAATTTTCAAAAAATTTTAGGAGGCCATTACCCCAACCATGAACAAATTTGATTTTTCTGATTATCTCTAGGTAATTTTTTCTATAATACAAAAGTGATTGACAGAACTAAAACCATGAGCAACACGACAGAAAAAACCAATATCCAAGACCAAATCCAGACAGAGATTGCATCCGCTCGTCAAGTATGCGATGTAAATGGCGCTACTTCCAGCGAGTGTGCTGCCGCTTGGGACGCTGTTGAAGAACTCCAAGCTGAAGCTGCCCACCAACGTCAAACTAAACCCAAAAGTTCTTTTGAAAAATACTGTGATGATAACCCCGATGCCGCTGAATGCCGCCTTTATGATGACTAATTTGGTTTAATCATTCCAGAATTTTAGCTAAATTTGACACAATCCTCATACTTACCTTTGTGTAAGTGTGATCTAAATAACAGGCAAGTTTACTACTCTCCTCCGATCGATGCTATAGCACGATCGGAGGGTATGTCCCAAATTATTAACTTTATATTAATTAACATAAAGCCGATTATTCAAATCATTTAAGTTCGCTATAGTTAAAATATTCTGTTGGGTTAGATTGAGATATATTCTTAATTACTAATTTTTCCTGGTTTTCTGCTGTCAGAAAATGCTAAAAATAATTTTTATGGTCGCTAAAATTTTACATTTTGCTAAACTATGTCAGATTCACCTTGGTTACAATCTCTAATTTGGATGGATTACCGATTAATGGTAATTTTTGCAGGTATTATTCCTATAGTTTTAATAATTTGGGCTTTTGTCCAAAAGGCAGAAGCTATACAACGTTTGTTAATTATTTACTGGCGGGTAGTTAGTTTGTCGGCAATTACTATTTATTTGATGATTCCTGCCCTGCCAATCAGTTTTGCTTCTGGATGTTTAGCGAGAATTTTAACTCCTATTTCCCTTTGGTTTTGGTTGGATTTAAATGAGGAAATTAGCGATCGCCCCTTATCTCCCCTCAAGTTAACTTTTACTTCTTGGCGTTGGGCTATTACTCTTTACAGTTTGTTTGGTCTTTTGCTGCAAATTCCTGCCCTGGGCTGTGCTTTTCTTACTGCTACAGATATTAAAAATACACCATCTTGTCGATATTGGTTAGAACCTCATTGGCTATATAAAGAAATCTTCCATGCTAATAGTACAGTGGGATTTTTAGGTTTTTTAGGAATTGTTGGTTTAATAATTTATATGTTTGTTTTTGGTTATTTTGTTTTAATTAGGTTATCAAAACAAGGGCGATCGGCTACAGGTGTATAATATTTTTTCCTAATATTTATTATTTCTGGAAAATTATGATACCTAATACTCTAGGACAACGTTTAGAACAATATACTTCTAAACATCCTCAAGAAGTTTTAGTTGTTCATGCTCAAATTGCTGGAGAATTAGATAAAATTGCCATTTATAAAGGCTATTCTAGTTCTTTAATGCGTGCTACTGCTTTTGACCCAGATATACCAGTTTTACCCGCAGATGCTGAAATTATTAGTATCGATCGTGTAGCTAGTCCTTTTAATCCCGATAATCCCCAATATATTCAGCCAGATTTAACTCTGGAAACAATGGAATTTTTATTACAACAAATAGGAATTTGAAATTTATCAATTTCCTGGCTAAATTTCCTTTCCTAAAATAACAGCTAATAACTAATAGCTAATTGTTATTAATTTAACAATTAACGATTAGCCATTAGCCATTAAATCTTACAGCATACCGCCAGCAGCTTGAAAACGGGCACGAGCTCTTTTCAAGGCTTGTTTGGCTTGGATTAGCTCTTGACGATTACCAGTAGGTTGTACTTGATTTAAACGAGTTTCAGCAGCACTATAAGCGCTACGAGCAGTTTCGAGATCAACTGTATCACCGCGATCGGCAGCATTGACCAGAATTTTTACTTCATCATTATCGATTTCAGCAAAACCACCCATGAGAGCTATAGATACCCATTCCTTATCTGGACGAACTCGCATTACACCGATATCGAGAGCAGTTAATAGGGGAGCGTGTCCAGTCAAAATACCTAGCTGACCGGTGGTACTCGGCAGAATTACTTCTTCCGCCGGGGAGTCCCAAACAGTTTTATCGGGAGCAATAACGCGGACGGTTAATGTCATTCGTCTTCAGTCCTTGTTTATCCATATTTTTCTAAGCTGTTGTGATTTTAACTGGCAAAAATTTAAGTTATTCTGACCTAAAATTTTAAAAATAATAAACAGTTGAAATTCACAACAGCTTTTTAGCTAAATTAACAACGACTAATGGTTAATATATCCATTAGTCATTATTATTTATTAGCTATTAGCCCTTGAGCTTTTCAGCTTTGGCGATCGCTTCTTCGATAGTACCAACCATATAGAAAGATTGTTCTGGTAGACTATCTAAATCACCAGACAAAATCATCTTGAAGCCTTTAATGGTATCTTCTAGTTTTACATATTTACCAGGAGCGCCAGTAAATATTTCTGCTACGTGGAAAGGCTGAGACAAGAAACGCTCCATTTTACGAGCGCGAGCTACTGTAAGACGATCGTCTTCCGACAATTCATCTAAACCCAAAATAGCAATAATATCTTGCAATTCCTTGTAGCGTTGCAAAGTTGCTTGCACTTCGCGAGCAGTACCATAGTGGTCATCACCTACTACACTAGGCTGCAACATTGTTGAGGTAGAATCTAGGGGATCGACGGCGGGATAAATACCCTTAGCTGCCAAGTTCCGAGATAATACGGTGGTAGCATCCAAGTGAGCAAAGGTGGTAGCTGGTGCGGGGTCTGTTAAGTCGTCCGCAGGTACATAAACCGCTTGAATAGAAGTAATAGAACCTTCAGTAGTCGAAGTGATCCGTTCTTGTAGATCGCCCATTTCTGTAGCCAGAGTTGGCTGATATCCCACCGCCGAAGGCATACGGCCTAGCAGTGCGGATACTTCAGAACCGGCTTGTACGAACCGGAAGATATTATCAATAAACAGTAGAACGTCTTGTTTGTTGACATCGCGGAAATATTCCGCCATTGTCAAGGCACTTAGACCGACCCGCATCCGAGCTCCGGGGGGTTCGTTCATCTGACCATATACTAGGGCTACTTTAGACTCACCCAGGTTTTCTTCGTTGATGACTTTAGATTCTTTAAATTCGTTGTAAAGGTCATTACCTTCACGGGTGCGTTCGCCCACACCACCAAATACGGATACACCACCGTGATTTTTGGCGATGTTGTGAATTAATTCTTGGATAATAACGGTTTTACCTACACCAGCACCACCAAATAGACCGATTTTGCCACCACGACGATAGGGGGCAAGTAAGTCTACTACTTTAATACCAGTTTCTAAAACTGATGGTTTGGTTTCTAGTTCAGTTAGTTTAGGGGCAGAACGGTGAATGGGGAAGTTTTGCTCGTTGTTAACTGGCCCCATATTATCTACGGGTTCGCCCAATACGTTAAAAATACGACCTAGAGTAGCAGGTCCTACTGGTACGCTGATGGGTGCGCCAGTATCTACTACTTCCAGGTTCCGTACTAAGCCATCGGTGGAGCTCATGGCAACAGCACGCACTTGCTGGTCGCCAAGCAACTGCTGCACTTCGCAGGTAACGGACACATCTTGTCCGGATTCGTTTTTACCTTGAATTTTCAATGCGTTGTATATCTGCGGCAATTGACCGCCGGGAAACTTAACGTCTACAACGGGGCCAATGATTTGAGTAATGTAGCCTATGTTGGTTTTTTCTGCGGTAGTGACCATGCTTGCGCCTTATTATTCAGCTATTTTTAGCAATTTGCAAAGTCTTAACATTTAGCAATGCTATGTTTCAGAGTATCACTGAATGTACTCTCTATTTAATAAAGATTTTGGTATTCATCCCCGGGGATAAGTGCCAAAATTTTGACCAGTGCTAAAACTTGGGCTAAAATATTATTATCATTAACTTAGGTTATTGATATATATGAAGTGTTCAAATATAGAATTTACCCCGATATTCAACAACCGGGTATGTTAAGATTTTTTGGCGCTAAGGTTTCTTGCCTGCTAGATGTTATTACCAATCAATTCTGAAGCCCCCCCATCGGCAGTATTTTATGTTTTTCCCTATTTTTCTGGGTTTTGACAAAAGTCGATCGCTGCTAATATTTTAGGATTTTTATTAAAATTTATTAAATTTTTCAGTTTTTTTGTCTTTTTTATGCTATAATATTCACTTTTTTATATTACCTATATTTTGTTGATTTTTTAATCAAGTTTATAGATAGTTCTTCCTCATCGAAATTAGCCTATCACAAGTAATATGAGCTTGTCAAGGGTTAGAAAAAAAAGCGTGGGGCTTGCTTGTCTGTTGCAAAATTTTTTGGCCAAGGGGTTTAGAATTGGTAGAGATGAGGGCGAATAAAATAATTAACTGGTAGGGTGGTAAATCTGTAGCGATCGCTAACTTATATATATATTTTCCTTATTTATTTTCTATGGTTGATAAATGTGAGAATAAATTTGAGAATAAATTTGAGAAAAAACCGAGAAAAATAATTAATATAAAAAACGGGTTAACCATTGGCTAACCCGCGAGCTTGGGAACGCGCAGAAAAATTACTTTTGCAGTACCAATTTAACATTGGCATTTTGTAGACCAGGACGACGTACTTCAGCTAGAGTTTTGTTAACAGCGTACTTTTGATTAATAGAGTTAATTAGTTCGGTTTGATTGTGTTTCTTAGCGACCCCCCACAGGTCAGCAATCAAATCGAAAGAACCATCACTATTACGAGACCAGCCTAGATCATAGTCGCCTTCCAAAACTGCTACTATGTCAGAACGAACACGCTGGCCATTATAACCGCGCACATCGGCTTCTGTTTTAACCTGGATGCCCAAGTCACGGAGAGAAGATTTTAGGATTTCGGCATCGGTGATTTTGGTGCGAAGGGTGCTAAAGTGAGACATGGGGATTTCCTCCGAAAATTGAGATAAACGACAACATTTTTGGTTTGAGATTTTTTGGTTTGAGATTTTGTCACCGTTTTTGGGAGTTGGTGACTTGATGTGAAATTACTAGCTATTTTGCTAGTCTTTCCTCCTGTTGGGAGCAGGAGAAAGCTTTTAGAACTCCAGGCGCTGATATTCAGCTACTGAAGCCGCCGCTGGTCTGGCACGCTGCCTAGCCCAATCTCGCAGGGCTGTTACTTGCTCGGTCATTGTCTTGGACAATGGCAGCGTTGATTTAATTGCCGCGATGATATCCAACTGCGTAAATTCTCGATCTTGAGCAAAGGCGTCATACATGGCGGCTATTAGCGCTTGCTCAATTTCTGCCCCAGAGAAACCGTCGGAAACTGTTGCTAATTGTTCGATCGCAAATCGATCGATATCCCGACGCCGCTTAGACAGATGTATTTTAAATATTTCTTGCCTTTCTTCGTTAGTTGGCAAGTCTACAAAAAATAATTCATCGAAACGACCTTTCCGCAAAAACTCCCCAGGCAAACGTTCTACTCTATTAGCAGTTGCCATAACAAATACAGGAGATGTTTTATCTTGCATCCAGGTGAGAAAAGAGCCAAATATCCGGCTGGAAGTGCCACCGTCTGAGTCGGCAGAGCCACTTGTACCAGCAAAGGCTTTATCTAATTCATCTATGAATAGAATTACCGGAGAAATTGATTCGGCTGTTTTTAGTGCATTACGTAAATTTGCTTCAGAACGCCCTACCATTGAACCATCATATACTCTGCCCATATCTAGGCGTAGTAATGGTAGTCCCCACAGACGGGCTGTAGTTTTGGCAATTAGAGATTTACCACAGCCAGGAACACCTAAAATTAGCATTCCTTTGGGTTGGGGTAAACCATATTCCCTGGCTCTTTCTGTAAAGGCGTTGGAACGTTGCTTTAACCACCGTTTAAGCTCGTCTAAACCACCTACTGAGTCGATCGTTTCGTCTTCTTCTATGTATTCTAAAATTCCGTTACGTCGAATCAGTTGCTTTTTCTCAGATAGCACTATATCTACTTCGGCTTCTGTTAGTTTGCCATTGGTGAGAATTTGTGCTTTTCTATATACTTTTTCCGCTTCATCCTTGGTTAAACCCAAGGCTGCTTTTAAAAATTTTTCTCGTGTTTCCGTGCTGATTTTTCTAGTTTTGCTAGTTTCTAGGTGCTGACTCAGCACTTGATTAAGTTCTGCCATGGTTGGCAGGGGGAAGTCAATAACTACAACTTCCTTTTCTAATTCCACCGGTATTTGTTGTACCGGAGACATGATAATGATAGTTTTTTGTGTATTTTTGAAGCTGGCGATCGCATCTCTTAGCCACCGCTTTACTTCTACTGAGTCGATAAAATCATGTAAATCTTTGAATATAAATATCCCTGGCTCTCGCTGCCTAATCACCCATTCTATGGCTGTTTGAGGTGATACTGTATTGTGTTGAGTTACGCTCCGAGGTTGACCGTATTCAACTATGCCATGAGTGACAGTCCAGATAAATACTCTTCGCTGGGGCTTGATCTGAGCGATCGCTGCAATTGCCTGCTCGGCCCGCTCTTCTTCGTAGGTTACGAAGTAGATCACTGGATATTGAGCTTGAATTAAAACGTTGAGCTCTTCTTTCATAGCCATCGACCTAATATAGAGACGGTGCAAACTTTTTCTCGATCTTTATGCCCCTAGCCTGTGATGCTTAACGCCCAGCGACTATTTGCATAGATTTTTAGGTTAATAACCTTAGCAGATAACTAATTCTTCCTCTCCCTGTTGATTAGTGCGGGAATTTATTTTTTGCACTTTTTCAACTTTCATACCTTCTGTTTCTAATATAGTTGGTTGATGTTTGAGAGATACCATTTCTCCATCTCGCACTACTACAGAACTGGCGCATTCTGGACAGTTATAAACTATCATATTGCGGCCAATATTTGCTTCTACTTCTTCTACTATCTCTGGATGAGCTAGATAAAATTTAATCGCGCGTTCAGCAATATTGGACATTGGCTCTGTATCTACTGCGGCTCGGATTTTTAGCTGGCGATGTAGTTCTGGCGGAAGATATAATGTTACTTTTTGTTTGTCTTGCATATAACTCTGAATTGGCTTACCCGGGTATGCGTTTCATATTATCTGCCTTTTCTGGAGATGTCAAGATGTTAAACCAGTTTGATGGCAATATTGTTACATTTCTTTACATAACAAAATGCAATACTTAGGTGAAATACGCGATAATCTATATCGTACTTAGCTTTGCCGGATTGTGATTTTTGTAAAAAATAGGAGTGGTTAAAGGTAAAAAATCAGGGTATGGGAAAAAAATAGGGGAAAAGACTATTTAGCAGGGGTAGTTTTTCGGAAGGTCAAAATTTGCCTTTCTCAGCCAAAATTTTACTTAAAGCTAGAATAAAAAGCTTTAATAAATAGTGTAAAGCATTAATATCTCTGCTGATTGACCCAGTTAAAAAATTTAGAAGTTAAAATCAACAGCCCTATTAGTTAGAAAACTATGCCAAGAACTCAAAAAAATGACAATTTTATTGATAAAAGCTTCACAGTAATGGCAGATATTATTCTGAAAATACTGCCGACTAGCCAAAAGGCTAAAGAAGCTTTTGCTTATTATCGAGATGGAATGTCTGCTCAGGCTGATGGGGAATATGCTGAAGCGTTAGAAAATTATTATGAAGCGCTAAAACTAGAAGAGAACGCGAACGATCGCAGTTATATTTTGTATAATATAGGGCTGATTTATGCCAGTAATGGCGATCGAAAAACAGCCTTGGAATATTATCAGCAAGCCTTAGATTTAAATGCCCGACTACCTCAAGCATTAAACAATATAGCTGTTATTTACCACTACGAAGGGGAAAAAGCGAAAGAAGCAGGTAACGAAGAAGAGGCGGAAGAAATGTACGACAAAGCCGCAGAATATTGGCTGAGAGCTATTCGTTTAGCACCTAATAATTATATCGAAGCACAAAACTGGTTAAAAACCACAGGGCGATCGAATGTAGATATATATTTTTAGGTGGGAATTGGGCAGGAGGGATGTAGAATGTAGAATTTAGAATGTAGAATATAGAATTTAGAATGGGGAATTTATAATGGGGAATTTAGAATGGGGAATTGGGTCGCATTAGGAATATCGACTACTAACAACGACTCCCGACTCCCTTTCCCCCCAGTGAGCGAAGCCGAACCGATGCCCAATGCCATAACCCCAATTCTAAATTCTAAATTCTAAATTCTAAATTCTAAATTCTAAATTCTACATTCTACATTCTACATTCTACATT
>CAWUOF010000021.1:0-16867 GCA_963923765.1 uncultured bacterium
AACCTTTATTTTATCAAATGATAAATTATTAATAATCAGCCGGATTAATTTAGCTTGATCGCCTCTCCCTTCCCTAAAAAAGTTTATGATTTAAATTGTAATTAAAGCCCAATCCAAGGTAAAATTTAAATTCTCAGCTTGATTATGTATTCTTATTATGACAATAGACAGCATACTTAAACCCTTTCAACATTTTGGTGTTCATCTCAGTCTCGATCGCATTCATCGTCTCTTGGAAAAATTAGATAATCCCCATCAAAAAGTACCCATTATTCACGTTGCCGGTACTAATGGTAAAGGTTCCCTTTGTGCTTATTTATCATCTGTATTAACTACCGCCGGATATCGTACAGGACGTTATACATCACCCCATTTAGTAGATTGGAATGAACGTATTTGTATTAATGAAAAACCCATTACTTCCCCAGAATTAATAGAGATTATTAATAAAGTAAAATCCGTTATTAACCCCGCCGAAGCATCTCCTACACAATTTGAAGTTATTACCGCCGCCGCTTGGTTATATTTTGCCCAAGAAAAAGTAGATATAGCTGTTATAGAAGTAGGATTAGGCGGACGTTTAGACGCTACTAATGTTTGTGATAATCCCCTAGTTACTATTATTACATCTATTAGTAAAGAACATTGGCAAATTCTCGGTCCGACTCTTGCCGACATTGCCAGGGAAAAAGCAGGTATTTTAAAACCAGAATGTCCAGCAGTTATCGGACAGTTACCACCAGAAGCTATGGCAGTAGTAAAACAAAGAATTACGGAGTTAAATTGTCCGGCTGTTTTTCCTTCTTCAGCTACAGATTTAGGTAATAACTGGGCAGAATATGAAGATATTAAATATCCTTTGCCTTTATTGGGAAAATTTCAGTTAGCTAATTCGGCTTTGGCGATCGCCGCCCTAAAAATTCTCCTGCGGAAAAATTGGCAAATTTCTAAAAACTCGATCGAAATTGGTATGGCTAATACTTTATGGCCTGGTCGTTTGCAATGGATAACTTGGCAAAATCGCCCTTTACTTATAGATGGTGCCCATAATCCTGCTGCTGCCGAAGTATTACGGGAATTTGTCGATAGTATCAACATCCAAAATAATAACATCGATAATTCTTATCAAGGAATTTCCTGGATAATTGGTATGCTGTCTACTAAAGATCATGCTGATATTTTTCGCGCCTTATTACGTCCAAAAGATAGCTTATATTTAGTACCTGTACCTGACAATAGTACAGCTAATCCTGAAGACTTAGCTATTTTGGCAAAAACTATTTGTCCAGAATTATCAACAATAACAACTTATCCAGATTTATTATCTGGCTTAACAGCAGCTAATATCAGCCCAGAAAAATTAACTGTTTTGTGCGGTTCCCTATATTTATTAGGACACTTTTATACACTTACTAATTAGATAAAATAATTTATGGGTAAATTAGCAATTGTTGGCATGGATGCTTTATTTAGTGTTTGTGATGGCTTGGATGCATTCGATCGCACCATCTATGAAGGAAAACAGCAATTACTTTCTTTAGCATCTCAACGCTGGCAAAACTGGGAAAATAAATCAAATTTGCAGGTATATTTAGCAGAAAATGGTTTTATCAATGGGGAATTACCCAAGGGCTTTTATATTCAGGATGAAGAAATTAACTTTCTAGGCGATCGGGCTTTATCTACTCCCGATAATACAGCTATTTCCCCAGATTTATTAATGAGGAAAGTAGCCGATCGCGCTTTGCAAGATGCTGGAATTAAAGCCGGAGATAGGGTAGCAGTAATTATTGGCGAAATCAGCAATAATAATTTACAAAGTAAAGATAAAATTAATCCCAGCATTAATAAGATTAATAATCATGCGATCGCTAGTAATATTTCCTCCCAATGGCATTTTCCTAGCCCTAATTTTTCTGGAAATATCTCAGCAAATACCCTATTTCAACAATTAAAAATTGCTGAAAAAATGCTCAATACACAAGAAGTAGACGCTGTGTTAATAGGCGCTGTGGATATAATAGATAATATCGAAAAAATTATTAAGCGTAACTATATTGGCCAACTTAACACAGGCAATCCTACCTTAAGCTTTGATAGTAAATCTAATGGCTGGATGATAGGGGAAGGTGCAGGGGCAATTGTAGTAAAAAATATTGAACAAACTAAAGAAAATCGTATTTATGCAATAATTGATGCAATTACTTGTAGTCAGGAAAATCTTATTTCAGAATCTCCAGCAAAACTTCCTTTATTTCCATCATCTCAGATTATTACAAAAACTTGTCAGCAGGCTTTTTCTCAAGCTGGTATATCGCCAGAAAATATTGGCTATTTAGAAGTTTATGCTAGTGGTATTGAGGCAGAAGATACAGCCGAAATAGCTGGCTTATTATCAGCATATCAAACAAATCAAAATGATTTAACTTGTGGGATGGGTAGTATTAAAGCAAATATTGGTTATACCTATACAGCTTCCGGCATAGCCAGTCTAATTAAAACTGCCCTGTGTTTATATCATAGATATATTCCCGCCACTCCCCAATGGTCTAATCCCAAATCTCCAGAAAAATGGCAAGATAGCCCCTTTTATGTAACTATTAATTCCCTACCTTGGTTATTATCAGAAACTACATCAAAAAGAATAGCTGCTATTAGTAACTTTAATAACTTAGGTAGCGATCGCACCTATACCCATTTAATTTTATCTGAAGATATTAATCAAATTTCTCGAAATAGTAAATATTTAGAACAAACGCCATTATATCTTTTCCCCTTAACAGCTTATCAGCCAGAAAAATTATTAGAAAAACTACATTTATTACAACAAGATATTATCAACACTACTTCTTTAGCTACAGCAGCTAGTCAAGCCTTTATCACTTTTCAAAAACAGGCTAAAATTAATTCTCCCCCTGCCTATACTGTAGCTATTGTTGGCAAAAACACAGCAGAATTAAATCAAGAAATCCAAAAAGCAATCAAGGGTATTCCCCAAGCTTTCCAGACAAATAATGAATGGTCAACACCTGGGGGCAGTTACTTTACACCTAATCCTTTAGGTAAAGAAGGTAAGATAGCTTTTGTTTATCCAGGGGCTTTTACATCCTATTTAAATCAATTTCGGGATAATTGGCGATTATTTCCAGCTTTATATCATAGGATAAATAAAATTTCTCATCAACAAAAACAAACCCTATATACTGTTACCCGTAAATTATACCCCCGCAGTTTATCTCGGCTTTCTCCACGTCAAATGGAAGGCTTAGAAAATCATTTAATGAATGATGCCACCATGATGTTAATATCAGGAATAATTGCATCTAAGGCAGCTACTACTATTATCCAAGAATGCTTTAAAATCACACCTCAAGCAGCTTTTGGGTATAGCTTGGCGGAATTAAGTATGATGTTTGCCCTAGATGTTTATACTGATACTAATCATTTAATGGAAAGTGCAAAATCTTATCCACTATTTAAAACTCGATTATCTGGTCCAAAAAATGCAGTCCGTGATTATTGGGGATTACCCCAAAGCCAAGAAAGCGATGATTTTTGGAATGTTTATGTATTGCTGACTTCACCAGAGAAAGTTAGGGAGTGTTTACAATCAGAATCGCGCGTTTACTTGACTCATATTAATACAGATAAAGAAGTTGTTATTGCTGGAGATAAACAAGGCTGTATTAGAGTAATTGAGCAGTTACAATGTGATTATTTACGCGCCCCAATAAATCATGTTTTGCATTGTGAACCAATGAACTCAGAATATGATAAATTAGTAGAATGGTTATCTTTACCGATTAGTTATTATCCGCCTATAAATTTTTACTCTGCGGCTGAATATGATTATACTCAGCTTGATAGAGAAAAAATCGCTCATAATATTGCTAAAGCACTCTGTCAGCCTCTGGATTTTCCCCATTTGATTAATCGAGTTTATCAAGATGGTATTCGTTTCTTTTTGGAATTAGGCGCTGGAAATACTTGTACAAGATGGATTCGCGAAACTCTGAAAAATAAACATCATATTGCAGTGGCGATCGACACTAGAGGCATACCTAATCATACATCTATTATTAGAACTTTGGCTAAATTAGTTAGTCATCAAGTCAATATGGATATTTCCTCTTTATATTGTTCGATTTTCCCCCAGAAAGCTTTAGTTAATAGCCCTAATATATCTCCACTAAACCTTAATTTAAACCTTAATTTAAATACTGGGGAAGATAACTATAAACAATTCCATGAAAATTTACATAATTTTACTCAAAATCACTTAGCTTTTCTGCGATCGCGTCAACAATCACTACAGCAATTAAGCCAGCTTATCCAACAACAAATTATTATTGCTGAAAACATTTTAAATCCCCAGAAAAATACTAATATTATTTTTAACGAAACCGAAATTTTAGAAATTGCTCAAGGTAACATCTCCAAAGTTTTTGGTAAAAAATATATAGAAATAGATACTTATCCTAAATCTACGCGAGTTCCCATGCCGCCTTATCTTTTTATCAGTCGTGTAACTAAATTAGAGGCTAAATTCAGATGTTTTGAACCTTGCTCAATTACAACAGAATATGATATTAAAAATGAGGCTTGGTATTTAATGGGAAATCAGGTACCTTGTGGAGTTTGTCTCGAAACATTTCAAAGTAATATATTTTTAGCCAGTTATTTAGGAATTGATTTAGAATTTAAAGGAAAAAAAGTTTATCGGGTATTGGGTGGTAAAGTAACCTTTACAGGTAATCTGCCGGAAAGGGGAGATACCCTCCGGTGTATTGTAAAAATAACTTCTTTTTCTCGGCTTGAGAATACAATCATTTTTTTCTATAATTATCAAGGTTTTATCGGTGATAGATTATTTATTTTTGGTGAAGCAAACTCAGGATTATTTTCTGAAGAAGAACTTAATCAAGGACAGGGTATAATACTAAGTAAGCTAGATAAACTAGCAAAAAACCAAGAAAATAAACAATATTTTCAACCTTTGTTACACTGTGATAAAACATTTTTTAGTGAGGAGGATATTATCCAACTGAGTCAAGGAAATTTAGCTAATTGTTTTGGTTGTAATTATAATCAACAGGGAAGAAATCCTTTATTAAAATTCCCTAACTCTTCCCTCCGTATGCTCGATCGAATAACATCAATTAATCCCACTGGTGGCGCTTGGGGATTAGGATTAATTACTGGAGAAAAAACCCTAAATTTAGAAGACTGGTATTTTACCTGTCATTTTAAAAATGACTATTGTATGCCTGGTACTGCTATTAGTGAAGGTTGTATTCAACTTATCCTATTTTATATGCTATACTTAGGATTACAAAATTGTACTGTTAATGGGAAAATACAACCCTATCCTAACCTAACTCAAACTGTTCGTTATCGAGGCCAAATTACCCCCACTTCCGCCATATTAACATATCAAATAGAAGTAACAGAAATAGGTATAAAACCACAACCTTATGTAAAAGCAGATGCTGTGGTTATCTTTAAAAATAAGATAATTGCCATGATGAAAAATATCGGAATTCAAATTTCTGAAACAGCCTAACAATTTCTATATTATTTCCCGAAAAATAGAGGTATAAAATGAGTCAAAATCTGCCAAATTTCCATACCAATCAAGCTTATACAAAAGAAACTATTGAAAATTGGATTATTAACCAAATAGCCCTACAACTTGGCATTAATCCGGAACAAATAGATATACAACAACCTTTAGATAGTTATGGGTTAGATTCAGTGCAAGCAATGTTATTAGTTAGTAAAGCCGAAAAATTTTTAGGATTTAAAATATCTCCCATGTTATTATGGCATTATCCCACTATTGAAGCCTTGGCGAAACGCATAGCAGAAGAACCGGAAATATCAGAATATGACAATCTGGAAATTTAGGGTTTAATTGGCATTTAAATAAATAAAATCCGCATATTATATTTGTAAATAAATCGTTTACCCTATCTTGACTTTTTAAATTTATCTTATGGATATAGTTAAATTTTTAATAGAATTAAGTCGGCATAAAATTCAGATATGGGCTGATGATGATAAATTGCGTGTACGATCGCCCAAAGGAAGTATCACACCGGAAATTCACCAAACTTTAACTACACAAAAAGCCGAAATTTTAGCATTTTTACAAGAATATAATCAGACAAATAACTTGCCAGTAACAACTTCCCATCTTTCCCCTGAGCAAAAAGAGCTATTAATACAACAATTACAGCTAAAAATTCCTAAAGAAGTAATTGCAGAAAATAAATCTAATGTAAATAATGAATTTATTAATATAGATTTAGCCAGGGAAGCTATCTTAGATAATACTATTCAACCTCAATCTGTACCAGGAGAATTTAATCCTAATCCTAATACAATATTTTTAACTGGTTCCACTGGTTTTCTTGGAGCATTTTTACTGCAAGAATTATTAAATAAAACCACAGCTAATATTTTTTGTTTAGTTCGTGGTAAAGATATCATAAATGGAAAAAAAAGAATTAAGGAAAATCTGAAAAATTACTCAATTTGGCAAAATAATTTTAACTCCAGAATTATTCCAGTTGTAGGTAATTTATCTAAACCTTTATTTGGTCTTTCTATTACAGAATTTCAAGCCCTTGCCACTAAAATAGATGTAATTTATCATAGTGGTGCTTTGTTGAATTTTGCTGTTCCCTATCAAGCATTAAAACCGATTAATGTTTTGGGTACTCAAGAAATTTTAAGATTAGCTGCTACAGTTAAACTAAAAACTGTGCATCATATTTCTAGTTTCTCCGTTTTAGAATCCGATAATTATCATGGGCAAATTGTGAAAGAAACCGATTCTTTAAATTATGGTCAAGGAATGTATTTAGGATATGCTCAAAGTAAATGGGTAGCAGAGAAAATGGTACTCAATGCTCGATCGCAAGGCTTACCAGTTTGTATTTATCGTTTACCCTTTATTTCAGGACATAGTTTTACCGGAGTTTGGAACACTCAAGATTTTACCTGTTTAATGCTAAAAGGCTTTATAGAAATGGGTACAGCACCAGATTTACAATATAGTTTACAAAATAGCAATATGTTAACTATTACCCCAGTAGATTATCTCAGTAAAGCTATTGTTTACTTATCCAGACAAAAAATATCTGCTGGTAAAACATTTCATTTAAATAATCCCTATCCCCTCGATTTACACCAGCTTAATTATCAAGCTGAAAAACTAGGATTTCAGGTTAAATATATTCCCTACGATATTTGGCAAAAACAATTAGATAAAAATGTAAATTCCTCCGCAGATATTTTATTTACTCTTAAGCCTTTTTTTGTGGAAAAAATAACCGACCAAAAAGTTACTATAGCGGAAATTTATTGTCACCCTAACTTACCTAAAATAGATAATACAGCAACTCGTCAAGCCCTAGCCAAAACAGGTATTATTTGTCCCCCGATTACTTGGGGATTAATGGCAAATTATTATTTATACTTTCTTTATAGTGGATTTATGGATATTAAATACTTTTCTTGGCAAACTATTTTCTGGTTACATTATTTAGCGATAATTTATCGAATGAAACATATTATACAATTTTTTTTAGTTAAATTTATTTTATAATTATAAAAAACCACTTATTGACAAAATTTCAAGAATAAAAAAATGTTGAAAGATTATAACAAATTATTACAAATTAATCAAGTTAATCAGCTATTGCAGCAAACTCCTATTGCCATAATTGGGATGGCTTCTCTGTTTGCCCAGTCATCAAATTTAACAGAATATTGGGAAAATATACTTAATGAAGTAGATTGTATTACCGATGTACCTCGATCGCACTGGAATCCAGATGATTATTATGATGCCAATCCAAAAACCCCTGATAAAACCTATTGTAAACGAGGTGGATTTATTCCAGAAATTGACTTTAACTCTGTAGAATTTGGCTTACCTCCTAATATTTTAGAAAAAACTGATACTTGCCAATTATTATCATTAATCGTGGCAAAAAAAGCCTTAGAAGATGCAGGATATGGTCAATTACGAACCTTCGATCGCGATCGAGTTGGTGTGATTTTAGGTTCAGCCCTGGGCACAAAGTTAGGTCAACCACTCAATTCTCGTTTACAATACCCTATCTGGGAAAAAGTATTAAAAAACTATGGTTTATCTGACCAAGATATAGAAAAAATCACAGATAAAATTAAATCAGCTTATCTTGATTGGGATGAAAACGCATTTCCTGGTTTATTATCCAATGTAATTTCTGGAAGAATTGCCAATAGACTAGATTTGGGGGGAATTAACTGTACAATTGATGCTGCTTGCGCTAGTTCATTAGCTGCTGTAAATATGGCAATTAATGAATTAGTTACAGGTAGTTGTAACATGATGCTAACTGGGGGAGTAGACACAGATAATAGTATTTTTGTTTATTTAGGTTTTAGTAAAACACCTGCTCTTTCTAAACAACAAGAATGTAGACCATTTGATATAGCAGCAGATGGGATGATGTTGGGAGAAGGAATAGGAATAATAGTGCTAAAACGTCTAGCAGATGCCCAACGCGATCGCGATCGAATTTATGCAGTTATCAAAGGTATTGGGGCCTCTAGTGATGGCAAATATAAAAGTATCTATGCTCCTCGTTTAGAAGGGCAAATGAAAGCATTAACTCGTGCTTATAATACTGCTCAAATATTACCAGAAACTATCGGATTAATAGAAGCTCATGGCACCGGAACCGAAGTAGGAGATCCGGTGGAATTTGCCGCCCTAAAACTATTTTTTAGTCAAAACAATAATTCTAAACAGCATATTGCTTTGGGAAGTGTTAAATCTCAAATTGGACATACTAAAGCAGCCGCAGGCATAGCTAGTATGATTAAAGCTACATTAGCCCTCCATCATAAAATTTTACCAGCTACTATTAATGTTAGTAAACCTCATCCTAAATTAGAAATTGAAGACTCACCTTTTTATTTAAATACCCAAACTAGACCTTGGATTCAACCAGAAGGAAAAAAAGCTAGAATAACTGGTATTAGTTCCTTTGGATTTGGCGGTACTAATTATCATATTGTTTTAGAAGAATACCAACAGGAACATAGCCAAGCCTATCGGTTACACCGTACCCCACAAATAATATTACTATATGCTGATAATCCTGAGCAATTAGTAAAACGATGCAAAGAAACCCTACAACAATTACAGACAAAAACAGGCGATCGCTATTTTGCTGAGTTAATTACATCCAGTAAAACCCTACAAATTCCGATAACTTCAGCCCGATTAGGTTTTGTAGCTATTTCTGCCGCAGAAGCTGGCGATCGCTTAGAAACTATTATTAAAATTTTCCAGAAAAATTCAACAGAATCTTGGCAACATCCCCAAGGTATTTATTATCGTCAATCTGGTTTAGATTTAACCGGAAAAGTAGTAGCATTATTTCCAGGGCAAGGCTCACAATATATCAACATGGGTCGAGAATTAGCCATTAATTTTCCTCCCCTCAGACAAGCCTATAATTATTTAAATAGTATTTTAATTGAAGATGGATTACAACCAGTTTCTAATCTAGTTTTTCCCCCACCTGTATTTGAGGAAAACCAAAAAGATAATCAAAGTAAAAAATTACAACAAACTGAATATGCTCAACCAGCGATCGCTGGTTTTAGTGTAGGATTATATAACTTATTATGTCAAGCTGGCTTTAAACCTGATTTTGTCGCAGGACATAGTTTTGGAGAATTAACAGCTTTATGGGCAGCTAAGGTAATTAATAATCAAGATTATTTTTACTTAGTTAAAACCAGGGGAAAAGCCATGTCAGCGCCTAATATACCTGGTTTTGATAGTGGTGCTATGCTGGCAGTTAATATTGATATTAATCAGCTAGAAAACATTATAGTTAATTTTCCCAAGGTGTTAATTGCTAATTTAAATTCCCCTCGACAAGTTGTATTAGCAGGGCCGAAAACAGAAATTATTAAAATACAACAATTTTTAAAAAACCAGGGTTTTTCTACTCATTTATTACCAGTTTCTAGTGCATTTCATACACCTTTAATTGACCATGCACGTAAGCCTTTTGCCGCCGCTGTAGATAAAGTAAAATTTAATCCTGCTCAAATTGCAATTTATAGTAATGTAACGGGCGATCGATATCCGCAAAACCCCCAAGAAATCCAAGAATTATTAAAAGCTCATCTTAGTTATCCAGTTTTCTTTAAACATCAAATTGAAAATATCTATAACGCCGGAGGTTATTGTTTTATTGAAATCGGCCCCAGAAATATTTTAACTAACTTAGTTAAAGAAATTCTCGGCGATCGCCCCCATCTAGCTATCGCCTTAAATAGCAGTCGTCAAAAAGACAGCGATCGACAATTACGAGAGGCGATCGTACATTTGCGTGTTGCTGGAATTTCCTTACAAAATATAGACCCTTATCAACTACCTCAACAGTTACCTGAAGTTGAAAATCAAAAAACCTTTACTGTGCGGTTAAATGCAGCTAACTTAAGTGAAAAAAAACGAATAGCATTTGAGGAAAATTTACAAAATAATTTACAAAATGAGCAAAAAAACCAACCATCTCTTCCCACTGAAATCACCGCCCCATCTCCTGGGGCAATTGTAACCCAAGCCTCCCTAGTTAATTTAGAATCACTTGCTACTCATATCTCCGATAATTCCCACCTTTTACCAACTACAAATATGACAGATATCAACTACCAAAAAGCTTTAGAAAGCCTAGAAGCTAATATTGCTCAATTTAATCAGCATCAAACCGAAGCACTCCAAACCCATAGACAATATCTTAATAATGAAATGGAATATGCTAAAATATTCTTGCATATTCTTCAACAACAAAACTATTTACTCAATAATTCAGCTAACCAACCAACAGAAATTATTACTGCGGTAATGGCAAGTTTAGAACGCAGTATGATGCGACTACATGACCATCAAAAAGAAACATTGCGGTTACATGAACAGTTTCTCAATCATCATACTAACCAAAACCAAACCTTTTTTAATAAAATCCAACAGTATTACCACTTGTTAACTAATGATAATACTATTTATTCCTCATCAGAATTAGTAACAAATAATCCTACATCTGAAATTAGAAATGAGATTAGACCAGAAGTAATTTTACCAGCAATTTCTAATGAGATTAGACCAGAAGTTACAGAAACAATTTCTCCTCGCCCCGAAGTATTACGCTCCGAACTATTACGCTCACAACCGCCAAAACTTGAAGAAGTAATTAGTAATAATATTCCTAATACTGTTACTAATATTATTTCTGATGCTGTTTTACCAGAAGTGAAAACTCCGGAAATAATTGCTAATAATGCTGTAATACCAACCCTTTCTCAACCCACAGCCCTAGTTAATAACAATCCGATTTCTAGGGAAAATAAAGCTATTATTCCAACTGTAACAAATACATCTCCAGCTATTATTTCCTTTGATGTTGAATATTTTGCTCAAACATTGCTTAAAGTAGTAAGTGAAAAAACAGGTTATCCAGTGGAATTATTAGAAATGGATATGGATATGGAAGCAGATTTAGGAATTGATTCCATAAAACGACTAGAAATTTTATCAGCAATGCAAGATAATTTTCCAGATTTACCAAAAATGGAAATTGCTAATTTAGGCGAAATTCGGACATTAAATCAAATTGTTGAGCAAATTAAGCAAGGTATTGTAATACTAGAATCAGAAAAAAAAACCTTCAGGAATTCCCCAGAAATAAGCTAAAAAATTTAGAACATGGTATTAGGCGTAGTCTGGTTAAACTGAAATTTTTACCTACTCCTGATTGGTTAGAAATTAGTTTACCAGATTCTCACATTATCCTAATTACAGATGATGGATCTGCCTTAGTTACTCAACTAGCTGAAGTTTTACAACAACAAGGCTGGCGAGTGATTGTAATTAGTTTTCCTTTATCTATATTGCCCGATCGCGCCACTTTACCATTAACAGTAAATCGAATTGAATTAACAGATATAAGGGCAGAATATTTACAACAACAATTAACAGCCATAACTAAAAACTTTGGCTCGATCGCTGGATTTATTCATCTGCACCCCATCATGGATATACCTAACACTAGCCAAATTAGTTACTTAGAAATAGACAAAATTATTATTAAACAGATTTTCCTGTTGGCGAAACATCTAAAACTATCCCTAAATACAGCCGCAGAATTAGGATATAGCTGTTTTTGCACTGTAGCACATTTAGATGGTTGTTTTGGGCTAGAAAATCGCAATAATTTTAGTGCTATTAGTGGGGGATTGTTTGGATTAACTAAATCCCTTAATCAAGAATGGAGTAAAGTTTTTTGTCGAGCTATTGATTTAAGTACCGAAATTGATATAGTACAATCAGCCCAATTTATTTTAGCTGAATTACATGATGTCGATCGCTGTATAACTGAAGTAGCCTATAATTCCCAAGGCAGAAAAACTCTAACGTGGGAGACAATATAATGATTAATTCCGCCTCAGTTTTTGTGGTTAGTGGTGGGGCAAAAGGTATCACAGCCCAATGTATTATTAAACTAACTCAGTATTATAAATGTAAATCAATTTTATTAGGGCGTTCCTCTGCTAATATAATTGAACCTGATTGGGCAATAAATTGTTTTGATGATGCAGAATTGAAAAAACGGATCATGCAATATTTTCTCAATCAAGGAGAAAAACCCACACCCATAATGATACAAAAACTCTGGAAAAGTATTATTTCTAAACGCGAAATTAATCATACCTTAGCAGCAATTAAAAAAGCCGGTGGTACAGCAGAATATATTAATGTAGATATCACTAATTTATCTCATTTACAACCAGAAATTAATGCTGCTATTAAAAGATTAGGTGCTATTACCGGAATTATTCATGGTGCCGGTAATTTAGCCGATAAATTAATTGAAAACAAAACAGAAACAGATTTTGAAAATGTTTACAATGCCAAGGTAAAAGGCTTAGAAAATCTATTACAATGCATTCCCCCAGAGCAAATTAAATATTTAGTGTTATTTTCCTCTATAGCAGGTTTTTTTGGTAGTGCTGGGCAAACTGACTACGCGATCGCCAATGAAATACTTAATAAATCTGCTCATTTAATCAAATACCTACATCCTAATTGCCATGTAGTAGCCATTAATTGGGGACCTTGGAATAGTGGCATGGTGACACCAGAATTACAAAAAATCTTTCTGGAAAAACATATCAAATTAATTCCCCTAGAAATAGGCGCAGAAATGTTACTAGAAGAGTTAAAAACACCAGAAAAACCCCCACAAATCCTAATTAGTAGTCCAATTCCTCCCCCCATAGCTGTACTTTCTAATACTTTACATAATTATCGCACTCGCCGGAAAATAAATTTAGCAGATAATCCATTTTTAAACCATCATTGTATTGGCAAATATCCAGTTTTACCATCTACTTGTGCCGCAGCCTGGATGATTAATACTTGTGCAAAACTTTATCCTGGGTTTCAATTTTCCTGGATGCAGGAATTTCAAGTAATGAAAGGTATAGTATTTGACCAAAAACAACCAGATGAATTTATTGTAGATCTCAAAGAAATTATTAAAAATAACTTAGAAATTGTTTTAGAAGTACTAATTTGTAGTGAAAGCAAAAATTCTCAAATTAATTATCAAAAAATATCTCACCAAATACATTATACTAGTAAAGTAAAACTTCAATCAGTAATTTCCTCAGTACCTGTTTATTATAATGAATTTAACAATCAACCAGAAATAATGATTCCTGGTGATATTTTCTATGCAAATAAAACACTTTTTCAGGGAAAATCTTTTCAAGGTATTAATACAGTAATTAACCTTAGCCCCAAAAAAATCACCACTTTATGTATCTCTCATCAAATGCCAGAAAAAAATTATGGTCAATTTCCCATAGAAAACTTTAATCCCTATATTGCTGATGTTTTGTGTCAAAGTATATTGATTTGGCTTAAAAACTATTCTTATCCCCCTGGATTATCTTTAGCTATTCAGAAAATAGAACAATTTAAATTTATACCTTTTGGGGAAAAATACTATGTTTCTACAGATATTCAAGCTATTAATAATTATACAATTATTGCCAATATTACCGCCCATGATGTTTATGGAAAAATCTATTTAAAACTATCCAATGTTAAAGCTATTTTAAACAAAAATCTTCAGTATCTTTTTGAGGAAAACCACCAAAGTTAAAAAAATATTTTAATATTAAAATTAAAATTACCATTGTTACGATGACAGCGCTTTTTGTGGACTATGAACAAAAATTTGATGATATTTGCATAGTTAAAATATTGTTTGTTGGCAAAAATGTACCCAAAAAAATATATTTGAAATCATCAGGATTATTGCCATTATCAAATGTATAGTATAATTATTTATACTAATTTTTGGTCAACTTATCAAAATTTGTACCCATACAGGAGAATGAAATTCACTTTATCCTAAAATATAAATCATTGTTGATATGCCTATAGCTTGGTTACAATTATTACATAAAAAATTTCGATTCATAGCAACTTTAGCTGCTCTTGGTTTAATAGTTAATATTCTATTTATGCAATTAGGTTTTCAGGATGCATTATTTGACAGCGCCGTAGGAGTGCATCAAAGCTTAGAAGGAGATTTATTTATGATTAGCACTCAATACCAAGCCCTAACTTCTTCACAAATTTTTCCAAAAAATCGTTTATATCAAACTCTAGCTTTTAACGAGGTAGAATCAGTTAGACCTTTATATGGTAACTTTGGTAAACTAAAAAATATTGAAACAGGTGAGAAATTTTCCATTTATATTTTTGGTATAGATCCACAAAAGCCTGCTTTTAAACTAGAGGAAATTAACCAAAATTTGGATATATTAAAAATGTCCGATAATGTTCTTTTCGATCGCTCCTCTCGACCAGAATTTGGCCCTATTGCCGAATATTTTCAAAAAAAAATACCAATTTCTGTAGAAATTTCACCTTTCAATAACATAGTTTATGCTAAACGTTATCACGTCCGGGGATTATTTACAATCGGCCCTTCTTTTGGATTAGATGGTATTTTAGTTACAAATTACGCTACTTTTTTAAACACATTTTTAGAACGTTCCATAAAATATATAGATATTGGTATCATTAAAGTCAAGCCAAAAACAGATATTAAACAACTTCAATATAAACTTAGAAAATATATCCATGATGGCGTAAGAATCCTTACTTTGTCCGAATTTATTTCTTTAGAAAAAGATTATTGGAATCGCCGAACACCGATAGGATTTGTATTTAACCTGATGGTAACAATGGGTTTTATCATGGGAATAGGTATATCCTATCAAATTCTTTATAGTAGTATTGCTGATCACTTAATTGAATATGCAACTTTAAAAGCCATAGGGTTTACAGATAATTATTTACTTACCATTGTTTTACAACAAGCCCTAATTTTAGCTATTTTAGGATATATACCTGGATTAATTGTATCCTACGGATTATTTGACATATCTCGACAAGCTACCCATTTACCTATTCAAATGACAATGGATAAAATTTTAATAGTATTAGCTTCTGTAATAGCCATGTGTTGTATTTCTGCTATTATAGCTATGCAAAAAATACGAGATGCTGACCCAGCCGATATTTTTTAGATTTTTAATTAATAAATATATGCTCATCAATAATAACCCTAATTCCCAGGAACCGATCGTAAAAATTAAAAATCTTAACCTTTACTTCGGAGAAAAAAACCTCCGAAAACAAATATTATTTAATATCAATTTAAAAATATATCCCCAAGAAGTTGTCATTATGACAGGTCCTTCAGGGGCAGGAAAAACAACTTTATTAAGCTTAATTGGTGGGCTGCGATCGGTTCAAGAAGGTAGTCTAAAATTTCTTGGACAAGAACTCAGAGGTGCTAGATCAAAACAATTAGTAGAAATACGCCGGCAAATTGGTTATATTTTTCAAGGACATAACTTGCTAGAATTTCTCACAGCTAAACAAAATGTATTAATGCCTTTTGAAGCCTATAGACAAAGTTCTAGCCCAGAAGCTCGATCGCGGGCAGAAGCAATGCTAACAGCAGTTAAATTAGCTGATAAATTTAATGCCTATCCCAGAGAACTATCAGGAGGACAAAAACAAAGAGTAGCGATCGCTCGTGCTTTAGTTAGTTATCCTAAACTAATTCTAGCTGATGAACCTACTGCTTCTTTAGATAGCAAAACAGGTAGAGAAATTATCGAAGTTATGCAACAATTAGCCAGAAAAGAAGGTACAGCTATTTTACTCATAACTCACGACCATCGCATTTTAGATATAGCCGATCGAATTATTATGATAGAAGACGGTATCTTAGCATCTGGCACACCCTAAATATAATTTTCCCATTTACCATAATTACTCCCATAAATAACCAAATGTTTATGCATATCATTTTTCCTCTATTTTATATACAAAAACCATGACTAATTTTACATTGACACTGCTAGGACTGATGACACTATATTTAATCGGTCAATTAGTGGTAATTTGGAGATTTATAATTATACTAGGTTTAATCGATCGCCCCAAAAATAAAAAATTTTTTCAACAATATTTACCTATTAATAATTCTAGCCCAGTAAATAATTCCTATTACCCAAAAGTAACAGTAATTCTAACTATACGTGGCAATGATCCTGCTTTATATAACTGTATTCACGGCTTACTTTATCAAGATTATCCTAATTATAATATTAAAATTATTATTGACAGTGAAAATGACCCATCCTGGCCGATCGTTCATCAAATAATTAAAAATAATCCTAACCATATATCTATAAATATATC